>QMVU01000193.1 GCA_003661265.1 Thermoproteota archaeon
AGCTGGAAGCTATTAGGAGAGCGTGCATCACTCTCTTTAATGGCCGAAAGACACAAAATGGCACCGTGGGGCTTGTTCGGTGGAAAGCCGGGGGCCACGGGCAAGGCATTAATAATAAAGTCGGATGGAAGGAGAATAGAGCTCCCGTCAAAGTGCACAATCACCATGGAGAGGGGAGATGTTTTCACGATAATGACCCCGGGTGGAGGGGGATACGGCGACCCAAGGGAGAGAGATAAAGAATCCATATTGATGGACTTAGAGAACGAGTTAATTTCAGAGGAGAAGGCCATTGAGGATTACGGCATTCGGCTTCAACGCAGCTAGTTGAATGTGGGAGATTTTTCTGATGTTGGGGGATGTTGCATGAGAATAGGAAGACTTACACCAGAGGATTACGATGAGATAATACGACTATGGGAGGAAGCAGGCCTCCCATACAAGCCGAAAGGAAGGGACAGTAGGGAATCCATGGAGAAGCAGATGAGAGCGAATCCTGAATTCTTCATAGGGGCCTTCGATGGAGAAAAACTCATAGGAACTGTTATAGCTTCCTTTGACGGTAGAAGGGGATGGATAAACAGGCTAGCAGTTCACCCGGACTACAGGAGGAGAGGAATAGGACGGCTCCTCATAAAAGAGGCTGAGAAAGTCCTCAAGAAGAAGGGCGCCTGGATAATCTGCGCTCTTATTGAGAGGGAGAACAAACAATCTCTGAACCTCTTTAAGAAATGCGGTTACAAGCCCTCGGAGAATCTGGTATATGTAAGCAAGAGGGAAAGCAATTTAGTCTAAACTAGGCTTCCAACTGAGCGCGCAGAGAGACCGGAGGGAGGGTGGCTGGAGTAAAAGACTCAGAAGCACTAGACCAAAATAGATCGTACTGCAAGTCCTGTTACGATTAAAGTCATGCCAGAGACTAGAAGGAATATCCTAACTGCTACAAATGCGTAGGAAAGTTTGCCTAGGCTTATCTCGATCTCATGCTCTTCCAAGATCTCCGAGGGCCTTATCGTAAGCTTAGAACCCTCAACCTCAACGGGTATGACCACTTTGCCTATAAGAGGGTTGTCAATTGTGATGTTGAAGGAATAGGAGGCTAATGGAACCTCTATCTCAGCTGGAAGGAATTTCAGCAGATCTATCTTAATGCTACCGATGGACGGGAAGAATATTGAGGCAGAGACGAGCATCCCGCCTAAAATGATGAGCATGAGAGGAAGAGCCTTCTCAGCCCAAAACAACCTCATATGCGAATATTGATGCGTCCAAACTAAAGAGTTTTTACTCGAAAGCTCTCATGAGAAAAGCCTTGCTCGGCTTAAGCTTAACTTTGTGATCTTAGAGCTTGCCTTTTCCAGCGAGGACGATCATGTATCTTGGATAGCTCATGCTCCTGGGCAATGGGATCTGCGCGCTTAATATCATGCTGGCTAGTTCCTTAAACCTTCGTTTGAACTCCCTATACTCATTCTTTTCAAGGACCTCCCTTCCTTTCTCTGTTAAGTGAAATCTTCTGTCTCCATTCGTCTTAACAACCTCTTGGAAGATCAATCTGTATAGGGTGCTTCTACTAGCATATCTTCCAAGCTTCTTTATTCCTCCGTACTTTTCGTTCGCCTCAATGAGCATTAGGACGGCAAATTCTTCGTTCTCGTATATCAGTTCCATTAATTTTCTCAGCAACTCATTTTGGGAGTAAGGGAGTATAATGTGCTTGACCTCCTTTTGATTCATTCCCTATAAGTGGATTC
Organism: Thermoproteota archaeon; assembly: GCA_003661265.1. GTDB lineage: Archaea > Korarchaeota > Korarchaeia > Korarchaeales > Korarchaeaceae > QMVU01. The sequence goes on from QMVU01000193.1 coordinate 1,755, forward strand.
CGGAATCAATTTTAATCTTTCGCGAGACTCAATAATCTTGCTTGGAAGGGTTAAGACCACGTTCAGTTGTCTTGTAAAGGTAACTATTAGAAGTCCTTATTTACATTAGAGAGTAATCTCCTTGATGTCTTCTCCAAACCCTTTGATGGTCATAGAACCAGAAAGCGACTTATATGAGGCAATTATGGAGCTATTGATCATGTACACGACGGATGAAGCTCTGATCTTGGAATTTGATGGAGAAAGGGCCTTCTTTGTGTTCGGAACCGAGAGATTCGTGTATCTCGTTGGCAAAAGGGTGGAAATATATAGATTGGCGGACTTAGCTAGAATGTTCGTTAAAGAAGGTGTAAGACCAGACGAAGCAAGCACAGAACCGTTTTGGTATCCTTCTAAATACATGAACCAGTGGTTGAAGGTGTTGAAGGAGTTAGGTCATGATTTCACCAAATCTAAGGCGATTCCCTACGATTTAGAGAAGAGTGAAGGTTAACCACCATGAAGGCTAAACGATAAAAGTATAACAATATACTGTATAACGTAGACAGTAAAGGGAAGGGTATTCAAATGGACGGAATCGACCATGAACCAGCGCACAGCGGATTGATCTTCAGTATAAACCTTAAGAGAAAGCTATCTTCGGTATTAGAGCTGCTGAAAAACAGGAACTTAGCCATAATATTCATTACCTGGATCCTATTTGCTTTAGCAGGACCTCTGTTCTGGCAATTCGAATCGGATTACGCCAAGAGACTCGGGGCATCGCCCGAGATCATCGGCATGATGAACTCCGTATTCACCCTGATTAACATGCTGGTTCAAATCCCGGGAGGATACCTAGCGGATAAGAAGGGGAGGAAAAAACTTGTTGTCTGGGGAACCTTCCTTGTGGGCTTTCCGAACCTAATGAGGGCCCTATCTAAGGACTGGAGGAGCTACTTCCTCGCAACAGCTCTGACAGTTGCGGTCGGTAACATGTACAATCCAGCTCTCGCAGCAATATACCAGGATTCCTTGCCTCTGGACTCACGTGCCTTTGGAAGTTCTGTGATAAACGGAATCTCTTGGGCAATCCCGAGCACAATAAGCTCTCTACTTGGAGGATACTTGTACGAGAGATATGGCCTCTCCGGACTAAGAGCAGCATTAGTCGTCAACGCTTTAGTCTACTTTGTAAATGGAGCGCTTAGATCGAGAATGGTCGAGACGCTACAGGTTAAGAAAACACAGGGGATGTCCTTCAGAGAGACCATCTCCAGCCTGAGAAGGATTTTCTCATGGGCATATGGCTCTGTAAGAGTCCTCCTAACATTAGACATCCTCTTTGGTGTAATAACAGGGATTTCAAGGGCTTTCAGATTGCTATACGCCCTTTACGTGATAGGAGTGAGCAGAGTTGAGTGGGGAATGCTTGGAGGGGTTTACAACATGCTGTACTTGCCCCTAAGCTTGTACGCTGGCATGATGTCGGACAGGAAGGGGAGGGTCAGGCAGATGAGACTTACCCCCATCCTATGGGCTATTTCAAACCTCTTCTTCGTTACAGCCAATGACTTCGAGATGGTACTCCTCTCCTGGATCTTAGGCGTAATTGGAGACGCTTTCTGGAGACCAGGTTTCTCCGCAATGTGGATAGACATAATTCCCAGGAAGAGAAGGGCCAGGATTTTCTCCATAAGGACTATCGTTGGAGGG
>QMVU01000194.1 GCA_003661265.1 Thermoproteota archaeon
CTAGCGATAAGAAACAGGCTGGTATCGCTGAAAGGCTAGGTATAAGAGTTCACCTAGTCTTGTAGCGTTATCAAGAATGGGAATCTTTCTTTGGGATTTTGAGTGCTGCTTTCTAAAGCATAACGATGTCTATCGCTCGATAACAGTCCTAAATAACAGTCCTAAACATGATTCTTATTTGGATGGATTACTTCTAGAGGATTGAGATCTTAAAAATCACTAATCCAGCACCTATTAAGCCCGCTCTCTTGAACTAATTGAAGATATAGAGGGAATTGAGTTTGAGGTAAGAAAACAAGGTATTGATAGTGCTGGGTTCAAGGAGGAATACGGTTACTTAAAGGAGCTTTTCAAGGGATTTTGCCAGAAACTGGAGGTCATAAGGTAGTTCATGAAAAGCTATGACCTCTCCATCTTATTCATTTTTGGACAAGATTGTAAAAACTCACAAAAAACTTATACTTCAAAGTTAAACCTTAGAAGCCCAAGAATACAATTCTCATTGCAAATATAAATGCACATGAAAACAGGAATTCTCATTTTTTCTCCTAAAAGGCTGTCCTATCCTTCTATAACTTGCTCTCAAAATTACGGAAAGGTATTTATTATAAGATCCCTAGATTTTCGGTCAGTGGTGATTCTTTGAGAAAAACGTTTATAATCTGTCTTCTAGTTTGCGTTCTCCTGGCAAGCTTCTTTACACAACTCGCATGGGCTCAGCCCGAGAGAGTAAGAGTTATAGTAGGTTTCAAGGGCAAGCCTGACGCAAGCTTGGTAAGAGCGCATGGAGGGATAATCAGATATCAGTACAGGATAATTCCTGCTATAGCTTGTTTTCTCCCTGAAAGGGCCATAAGTGCACTTAGAACTAACCCGATGATTGCATACATTGAGCTCGATGGAAGGGTTAGAGCAACGAGCCCAGATGAGGTGTTACCCTGGGGAGTAGATAGGATAGATGCAGACCTCGTTTGGGACTCAGATGGTGATCTCGTCGTCGATAGTGGAGCGAACGTAGGATCTGGTATTAAGGTAGCGGTAATAGATACAGGCATAGACTACGATCATCCTGACCTAGCGGATAACGTTGCTGGAGGAGCGTCTTTCGTTGATTACACCACTGATTACATGGACGATAACGGACATGGAACCCATGTTGCTGGCATAATTGCTGCAGTTGATAACGAGATAGGAGTCATAGGGACTTCTCCAGGCCTCAGCCTTTACGCCCTTAAGGCACTTGACAGCGAGGGAAGCGGTTACTTGAGCGACGTCATAGCTGCGATAGACTGGGCAGTCGAAAACGGAATGCAGATAATATCTATGAGTTTAGGAACCGATACAGATTACGATTCGCTCAGAGATGCGTGCGATAGGGCATACGCTGCAGGAGTTTTGCTCGTAGCTGCAGCAGGAAATGATGCCTCCAGGTTAAGCGTGAGGTTTGGGATAGACACGATAGATTATCCTGCCAGGTATGATTCGGTAATAGCTGTAGGAGCAGTAGATCAGGAGGATGAAAGGCCAGTATGGTCAAGCACTGGACCTGAGCTTGAGTTAGCAGCTCCGGGGGTTGACATTTACTCAACTTACTGGGACGATACGTATGCTACGCTTAGCGGGACTTCTATGGCATGCCCTCATGTCACTGGAACTGCCGCATTAGTATTTGCAACAAACATAGGAGAAGTTGCACCAAGCTATGACTACGATGGAGATGGAACGTGGGACGCCAACGAGGTTAGAGCATGGCTTCAGGCTACTGCCGAAGATCTAGGAGAGGCTGGAAAGGATGATTATTATGGATATGGCCTTGTTGACGCGGCTAAAGCAGCAGGTGTGGAGGTAACGCCTCCCCCGAAAGTCATGCACGTTGAGAGCATAGACATGGAAACCGAAACGATATACCGTGGTCCAAACCCGTGGACTAGGGCTATTGCAACAGTAACAATATTCGATGACAGCGGGCTTCCTGTCGATGGAGCAACCGTTTACGGTCATTGGAGTGGTTTGGTTAGCGGAGACGTTTCCGGATTAACGGATGCCAATGGTCAAGTTGTATTCGAGTCCAGCTTAGTGAAGAACGCAGAGGGGACTTTCACCTTTACGGTAGATGATGTGGTAAAGGAAGGATACTCGTACGATCCATCAGCAAACAAGGAAACAAGTGACAGCATTACTGTCCCCTGACTTCCCCCTTCTTTTTCTTTCTTTTTAGCGCTGCTTCCTAGAGGAGCGAAGCGCCATGGACTTGGGCACTGTGCATGGACTTTAGCGTTAAAATTTGAAACATCATCGCCCTGAGGATAGGGAAACTTCTAAACGAGGCGTTGCTTATTTCGGCAAGAACGAACTAATTATAAAAGGGTTTGCATGTACAATAGTAAGCGGGTAGCCGACTTGGAGGCTCGCCTTCTTAAGGTAATTGGGAAAGTCCAAAGGGTCGGGTTCAGGAGATACGCACTTGACTTGGCTCAGGAATTAGGTTTAGCTGGTCATGTGAAGAACCTGCCAGATGGATCTGTTCAGATATTTGTGCAAGGGGGGAAAGAGAAGTTATTGAAGTTCCTTGAGCTCTTAAAAAGCCCCCCTCTCGGGAAGGTCAGGAAAGTCAAGGTGGAGGAGGTTCCAGTTGATCCAAACATCAAGGAGTTCAGGATAATCTATGGAGAGCTTGGTGAGGAGCTTCAGGAAGGATTTGGCGCCATGCAGACCGTATTCATGGCATATTGGGATGAGTTCAGGGACTACAGGGAAGAATTTAGGAGCTTTAGGGATGAGTTCAGGGACTATAGAAATGAGTTCAGGAGCTTTAGGGATGAGTTCAGGGACTACAGGGAAGAATTTGGGAGCTTTAGGGATGAGTTCAGGGAATTTGCAAAGAGGACAGATGAGAACTTCAAGCTAATAATGGAGAAATATGGAGAGATATCTGAAAAGCTTACGATGATTCTCGAGACCCTAATTAAGGAATCTAATGAGACGAGAAAGATGTTAAACGAGAGTATGAAGGCGTTAAGGGAGGCTTTGGATAGGTTACCCAAACGATAAGAAGGGCTTACATTCAAACTCTTATCTTACGAATTTACGCACCAGATTGAGCTTATGACTTTCTATTTTTTTAGAAAAAAGAGCCAGGAAATCGGCTGACTCATCTTTCCTTAACTCCGAATCTATCCAACTCCTTGGGCACTTTCCCTCACAGTTTCAAAGGACATCAGATAACTTACATGCTAATGTCCGTAGCTCTTTGCTAATATGTATTCGTTCAAACCATCTAAGATTTTGGAAGGTCTAAGTTGTGGAATGCCTGAATCAAGGTTGTTCCACCTTCCAGATCCTTCTTAAGAAGGAAAATAGGATTAGAATGGCACCTGTTATGATAATATCCAATGAAAAAGACTCCCCTATGCTTGGGGTGGGTGAGGGAGGTTCATGCACAG
>QMVU01000195.1 GCA_003661265.1 Thermoproteota archaeon
CGACCTCTTAACCAACGTTGGTTAAGAGGTCGCTAGGGTCCCACTATGTCCTATTTTCCCAGGAAATCTCAGAATTCTCCTTATCTTCTGAGTTACTGCGTGGGAAGTGGGTCCTCTAGGTTTGTCTAGATTGATGATTCCGTGGTCGAGGTACATGTCTAGGGGTCTATCCCTTGGTTCGAAGCCATAAGGACCAGGTTCACACTCTTGCTTTATGATAATCTCTTCCATTTCACCTTCTCCCGCTATTCTGCTTTAACGAGCTTCTTATATAGCTCAGTAGTCTTGAGGGCCTCTAATACTTCATCGTCCCCTGCTCCTTCTGGAATGTCTATTTTGAGCGGGAGTGGTAGTAGATGCTTCACATTAACCCTTCTCCGTCTGACTCCAGTTAATTTCTTTGGTCCTGTTATTTCTACGAAGTTTTTGTCGATGACCCTAACAACCACACATTTCTTACCCGCCTCTCTCCCAGCTGTTTTAATACACACTCTCCCTACCTCTATTATGCCCATACTCTCTCCCTCCCTACACAGATTCCACGTCCGAGACATCACCCTCCAACAAAGCTTCTCCTTCCTTCAGCGCTTTCTTCAAAATTACCCTCCGGAAGCATGTCGGACATAGATTGCCGCCATAGGGTCTATTTGGCCGCTTTTTACTTTTTGGGAGCTTCTTCATAAAGGACTTAGGTCCCGTTGGTGTGGCATTGAGAGGCTTTTTGCATATGGCGCACCTCGCTGGACTATGGCGCTTTGGCTTATAGTGATAAACAACCCTGCCTCCGGGTGTCCTAACAGCCACCCTCTTCTTTTTCAATCTCCTTCTGGTTCCTCGAACATTTAGCTCAATTATCCTCATCTATCACTCAACCTCCAGCGTTGTACCCATTATCTTTTGTAGTATAAATGAGAGAAGGTATGACACAAGCATATAATATCCGAAGTATCCGAGCACATTTGTTGAGAGGGAGCTATTCCTCCTAAACAAACTTAAGAATGGAAGCTCAAGCGGAAGTCTAACGATGGGAACTTCTCTGTATATGGGAGCTAACAACTGCCATATCAACAACAACGGTAGGGTTACGTAAAGCATTGGTTTCATGCTCATGCTAAAGCTCTCAGCTCTAGCTCTATCTACCTCTGGCTTCATCTTCTCCATCTTCTTCTTTATCTTCTTATCTCCTGTACGAAGGAATTTTCTTTGGAGTTCATAGTACTCCTTCTGGATCAGGTTCAACCTTCTCAGCTTTTGATAGTCGATCGTCTTCTTATTGACTAGCTGGACGAATAGTGTGATAAGAAATGCTAGAAGCGTTAGAAAGATAAAAGAGCCTGGAGGAGAGATAAACCAATTAAGTTCCAACGAAATCACCTCTTTATACCCCAAGGAATGCCTTAAGCCTTGGATATAGCTCTAGCATTCTTTCCCGCGCGATAACTTCGTAGAACGAGATCGTGATAGTCACACCAAGTAGAAGTCCACTGCCAGTACCTATTGCCCCAGCAAAGTTTGCCGCTGCAGCCAGTAAACCTACTAAGGCCCCACCAAGAATAGTTACGCTATCTATGTAATCCTCGATTACCTTAGCTATAACCTTAGAGCTAGCTCTTCTTCCTGGAAGAACAAGTCCTTGCTCAACGAGCTGTCGTGACACACTTTCAGGATCCATCCCAGCCGTTATAACCCAAACTTTTGCAAATATTACACTAGAGCCAACCATAATTGCTAAGTAGATGAGAGCACGGAGAGGATCCTGAATTATATCCGTTGGACCTCTTGGTGTCGCAATGTAGTATGCTAATCCGCCAATAGCTCTCAATTGGCCGTTGGGATCAACTTCAAATGTGCCCAATATGTTCATCAAGGTCTGCTGCCATCCCGTCGCACTCTCAGCAAATCTAGACCAAAGAATTCTAGCTATGAGGTCTATGTCCCCCATAAGAGCCAAAGCGAAAATTATAGGAACATTACTCACATAGAGCAACCTTATGGGATACCTCGTTCTCTGTCCTCTCATGAGGGTATGGCTAATTGGCACATTAACTCTAATCCCGTAAGTAAGCACCACAATAAGTATCACTATTACGGTAGACGCGAGGCCTAGCAAATCTGGCAGGCCAGCCCTGTATATAGCTCCAGCTCTCTCTATAATCAAAGCAGGTATAACTCCAACCACGCGCTCAGTCCCTGGCGCTTTAACTGGAGAGAAAATATTCCAAAATACTCCAGTAGTTACGCCCGCAAGTATAAAGAGGCTAATTCCGCTACCAATGCCCCATTTGCTTACCAGATCATCCAATAGCATTAGCATTAGGCTGCCTAAAGCCAATTGCATAATGACCATGATGCTTTTATTCAAAGGCATGTGATCAAATCTACCACCTATCACATAGAAAACGCTGTAAACTACTATGAGAACAACGGAAAGAACACGCTGAATAGCCTGAAACAGTCTTCTATCTTCAGGATCGGTTAAATCCAATCCTATTAACCCACTACCGACCAGTAACTCTATCACGATACCTGCTGTGACTATGGGCCCTATTCCAAGCTCTATAAGGCTTCCGAAGGAACCAGCAAAAATCAACCTTAGCTCTCGTAGGTAGTCATACCTCGTCTTAGGAACTCCCCACAAGGGAATGTTTGAGAGTAAATAATAAACGATAAGAACCGATGCAGTCCACACAATTCTTTCCTTGAGAGAAGGCCTTTGTTTAGGTCTTTCAACCGTTGGTATTGCTTTATTAAGCGCAAATATAACATCCCTGAGACTCAAATCCCTCACCTCACTGGATTACGATGGCCTTCCCACCAGCTTCCTCAATTTTCTTTATAGCAGTTTCTGTGAAGGCCTTACACTTAATTATTATGGGTGAACTTAACTTTCCCATTCCTAAAACCTTATCATAACCCGCTTTCACAAGATCGATCTCTAATTTGCCATCTTCCGTCTTACTTACGACATTAAGACTTGAGAACTGCTCTAATCTCTCCTCTATTTGCCCCAAATTTATTACTCTAGGTTGAATAGCGCCTGGTCTCTTAAACCCCCTTCTTCCACGTCCAAAGTACTCTGGATCCTTTGCTGTAGTCCATGTCCACTTGTGTTTATGTAATCCAGCCCTGCCGCGACCGCCCCTCCTTCCTCCACCTCTATGCTGTCTGAGCTTTCCATAACCATGAAAACGACTTCCACGATATTTCTTAGTTTTCTTCTTTCTCCTTGGAATAACCCTCATTATATCATCCTCCTCAGAAGTTCATTTATATAGGCCCCACGATATCCAAGCTCCCCCTTATCTCTCCATGGTCTTTTCGTACTTCGCTTAAATCCCTTTTTCGGTGGATGTAATCTAAAATAAGGTTTTAGCCAGCTAATTTTATGAAATTTAATTTTACCGTCTAGTATGGCCTCCGC
>QMVU01000196.1 GCA_003661265.1 Thermoproteota archaeon
AAAAAGAAGGTTGCCGTCTACTCTAACGATATAGATTGGGATCTCTGTGGTCAGCTCATAATAGCGAGCTCTAATCAAACGGGGAATCCAGTATACAGAGTTAAGACGCCCCTTGCCTTCGACGGATACGATATCGTAATCATCTTGGGAGGTCACAGGGCTTATACTGACAAGAACATGCCAAAGAACATTGCAGGCGAGTACTTGGATCCTGAAGAGATGCAAATGCTTGAGAGCGAGAGGGATCACAAGGTTCTCAAGATAAAGAGGGTTGGGAAGCAGGTATTTTATGTATTCGCTGGAAGCGACAGGTATGATACGAAGGACATCCTCCTAGACGACAACGACGGAGACGGAAAGGCAAACATACTAGAGGCCGTTGGAGGATATGATCCTGAACACGTTGAAGGAGCATTATACGGGAAGAGGGTCCTGTTCATCATCTCTTTCAAGGACTTCAGAGATGAGGAGCTCTCTATTCCAAGCAAGATATTGGAGGATGAGGATGCGGAAATCGAGATAGCCAGCACCAAAAAGGGAATTGCGAGAGGGATGCTGGGAATGTCTATTGCCGTCGATAAAACGTTAGATGAGGTGAATGTGGACGAATACGATGCCATAGTGTTCGTCGGCGGTTCTGGGACTCCAACTTACCTCTGGGGAAACGAGCTTGCAGCTAACATAGCAGCAGAAGCCTTTACTAAGGGTAAGATAGTGGCAGCGATCTGCTTAGCCCCTGGTGTCCTTGCAGAAGCTGGAATTCTTGAAGGAAAGCGTGCAACAAGCTATATAACCGCAAGAGATAAGCTTGAGGCAGCAGGTGCCATCTGGGTCGACCAGCCGGTGGTTCAGGATGGAAACATAATCACGGCACGGGGTCCTGAGGCAGCTCAGGAGTTCGGTGAGAAGATTAAGGAGGCCCTCATCTCACAGGGCTAACAGACCTACAAAGTTATTAATCTGGAATTGGTTGAGGAATTGAGGTAATGGGAAGAATACTACTAGGCACATCTGGATGGAGCTATGAGGACTGGATAGGTCCATTTTATGAGCAGAAGAAGTGGATGTTTGACTATTACGTCAAGGTCTTCGACACAGTAGAGATAAACTCAACGTTTTACTCCCTCCCTCCAACATGGATGGTCCAGTTCTGGGCAAAGAGAGCTCCAGCAGGCTTTGAATTCGCGGCCAAGATCCCTAAGACTATAACTCATAAGAAAAAGCTGGAGGGAGCGGAGAAGGAGCTGGAGACATTCCTGGATCTCATGGAACCTCTGAGGAGGGAGGGAAAGCTTGGTCCTCTCCTCTTTCAGCTCCCTCCGGGGCTCAAGTTCTCCCCTGAGCTCCTAAGATCCCTCCTAGAAGGTCTCCCCTCAACACACAAGTTCGCGGTCGAATTCAGGGATCCTTCCTGGCTGAGGGAGGAGACTTGGAATATTCTTGAGAGCCATAACGTGGCTTACGTCGTGGTGGACGAGCCCTTATTGCCCCCGGAACTCGTAGTTACTGCGGACTTCGTCTACATAAGGTGGCACGGGAGGGGCTCAAGGCCCTGGTACAACTACCACTACTCGAAGGAGGAGCTTGAGGAGTGGGTCCCTAAGGTGAGGGAGGCGGCCTCCAAGGGGAAGGTTTACGGGTACTTCAACAACCACTTCAAGGCCTTCGCGCCGAAGAACTGCCTCGAACTAGCTGAGATGTTGGGCTTGGAGCTCAAGCCAAAGGCGGTCGAGGTAAAGGGGAGGTTAGAGGACTGGTTCAAGGAAGCGCCGGAGGAAGTTCCTCCCCCCATCTCAGAGCCAAGGGGGCTCATAGAGACCCTCTCAGTGGAGGAACTCCTGGAGACCTTTATGGACAGGAGGAGATTTGAGAGGGCTAAGAAAATTCCTGAATCAAGTGTAAGCATATTGGAGGCAAGCCCTCAGCTCGTTAGGGCGAAGGTTAAGGATTATAGGGTGGAGATAGATTCCTCGAAGAGGTTATTGCTGCATGACTGCGCCGACTGGGGGAGGGTCTGCGTCAGGAAGCAGTTCTGCAAGCACGTAGGGAGACTCTTCATGTCCCTCCCAGAGGAGCTGGCGGAATCCCTCTTGAGGAGGATCCTTCAGGAGAAGGATGAGTGGAAGTTCAGGCCGTTCACCGAGTGATTAAGATGGGGCTCAAGTTGGGAAAGCTGGTCGTGAAGCATGAGATAAAGCTCGAGTCGCTTAGAGGAAGGATCATTGCCATAGACGCCTATAATGCCCTCTATCAGTTCCTCGCGTTGATAAGGCTACAGTACGGCATTCCCCTCAGGGATAGGTACGGCCGCATTACATCCCACTTGAATGGGCTCCTCTTCAGAACCGTCAGATTGGTTGAGGTGGGAATAAGGCCTGTTTACGTTTACGACGGAAAGCCCCCCGAGCTTAAGAGCAGGACCTTGGAGGAGAGGATCGAAAAGAAGAGGGAAGCTGAGGTAAAGTGGAGGGAGGCCATCGCGAGGGGGGACCTAAGGGACGCCTGGGCCAAGGCGGTTCAGACTTCGAGGCTCTCAAGGGAAATGGCCGAGGACAGCAAGAAGCTCCTGGATTACATGGGAATCCCTTGGGTCCAAGCTCCTAGCGAGGGGGAAGCCCAAGCCGCCTACATGACTAGGGTCGGGGATGTTTGGGCCTCTGCAAGCCAGGATTACGACTCGTTGCTGTTCGGCTCTGTAAGGCTTGTTAGGAACCTGACCATAACTGGAAAGAAGTTCCTCAGGAAGACCCCGGGATACTACAGGTTGAAGCCAGAGCTCATAAATTTGGAGGAAACTCTGGAAAAGCTTGATCTGACCAGAGAACAGCTTGTAGATATGTGCATTTTAATGGGAACTGACTACAACGAGGGAGTTAAGGGGATAGGGCCCGTTAAGGCCTACAAGCTCATAAAGAAGTATGGGAGCCTGGAGAAAATATTAGAGGGGGAAGGGATCTCCCTCGACGCCGATGTAGATTCTGTTAGAAGCTTCTTCTTGAACCCACCCGTTACGTCCGATTACGAGCTCAAGTGGGGAGATGTGGATGAGGATGGCCTAATCGAGTTCTTGGTTGAGGAAAGGGGATTCCAAAGGAGGAGGGTTAAGAAGGCCATAGATAGGCTAAGAAAAGCTAAGGTGAGGGGAAAGCAGTCCACGCTCGAATTCTACTGACTTAATCGCTTAATGAGTGAAGTGGTTCCCTTTCCTCTCCCTAGAGTCCGGTGATATAGCCCCTTGCCAGTTCAGCGGATAATATCTGGTTCTTTAACTTGGAGGAGCCGTTTGGGAGGTAGTAACGAACAACATCGGGTCCAAATAAGATGCATGTTCTAAGCGCACAGTAAGGGAGTTACGCATACCTTTCCTCAAAGATTTTGATTTTATGAAGAATCCGATTTGC
>QMVU01000197.1 GCA_003661265.1 Thermoproteota archaeon
GAACAAAGGCTCTAGTTCAGGATGTTTATGAAGAATTGTTCTAATTAAGTCCCTGCTTTCACTAGATTTAAGCCTATATCTCTTTATTTTCCTCCTCAAATCATCACTCCACCAACGTATGGGGTTTGAAATACCTTTTTAAGATGAGCAAGCGGGAATTCAACAAAATTTTATATACATCACCGTGATGGACTCAAGTGAGCCCCGGTGGTGTAGTCCGGTTAGCATAGGGGCCTGTCGAGCCCCAGACCCGGGTTCAAATCCCGGCCGGGGCGCCACGCCTCCTTTGTAGTGTATTTGCTTACAGCAGGGCTTTGGTTATGATCTGAGGGTTTAGTAAGTATGTATGGCTGTTAATCCTTGCAATATCTGAGACAAGTCTGGCATAAAATGGATCGTTGCCCTGGTTAAAAATTAAGTTAAATATTTGGACCGTTTCTTAATGCGGAAATCGCAGATGAATGATGCATTAAACAGCGTCTTCAGACCAAAATCAGTGGCTATAGTAGGAGCTTCAAGATTTCCAGGGAAAATCGGATACGAAATATTGAGAAATCTAAAGGAGTACGGTTATAAGGGCAAAATCTACCCTGTAAATCCTGCTGCAGATAAGATCCTGGGCATTAAATGTTATCATAACGTCTTAGAGGTTCCCGGAAGCATAGACTTAGCGATTATATCGATCCCAGCGAAGTTCGTACCACCAGTTATTGATCAACTTGCGGAGAAGGGAACAAAAGCTGCTGTTGTGATCTCAAGCGGATTTTCAGAGGTAGGAAACAGAGAGCTTGAGGAAGATCTCATAAGACGAGCCCGTAGAGGTGGCATAAGGATAATTGGACCGAATGTCTTCGGTGTGCTTTACTCTCCTACAAGGCTAAACGCTACATTTGGACCTAGGGATGTTAGGCCTGGAAAAATCGCCTTCATAACACAATCGGGTGCCTTAGGAATTGCTCTGATGGGATGGACCGTTACCGAGAAGATAGGGCTCTCTGCTGTCGTAAGCGTGGGAAACAAGGCTGATGTAGACGATGCAGATCTACTTAGCTGGTTTCGTGAAGATGAGAACACTAAGGTAGTTCTAATATATATGGAGGGGGTAGTAGACGGAAGGAGATTCTTAAAGGAAGCCCGCTTAACTACTAAAGTCAAACCGATTATTGTACTTAAAGCTGGGAGAAGCAAGAAGGGCATGGCTGCTGCCTCCTCACACACAGGATCGATGGCTGGGGCAGATGTAGTTTATTCGGCTTCATTTAAGCAAGCAGGTGTTTTAAGGGCCGAAAACTTGGAACAAGCTTTTGACTGGGCCATAGCATTTTCAGCAGAGAGATTTCCAAAGGGTAACAAGGTCGTGATAATCACAAATGGTGGAGGAGTTGGAGTTATGGCAACGGACTCATGTGAGGCCGCTGGTCTGGAGGTGTTCGATCCTCCAGAAGATCTAAAGAGGGAGTTCAAGAAGTATATGCCCGAATTTGGGAGTGCTAAGAACCCAATTGATCTTACTGGTATGGCGACTCACGAGGAATTCAGAGGTGCAATGAGATCAGCTATTAAACATAAAGCTGTGGATTGCATAATTGCTCTGTACTGTGAGACTGCTGTTAGTGATCCCATTAAAATAGCAGAGGTCATAAAGGAAGTATTTGATTTAAGCAACAAGCCAATCACCGCGACCATGATTGGGGGTGAAAGGGTAAACGAGGCTATGGCTTTTCTTAAGGAAAATGGAGTTCCTGTTTATCCTGATACTGAACGAGCTGTTTCTGCGATGGCTGCTCTCGTGAGGTGGATGGAGAGGAGATCGCTCTAACACATTTGAGTTAACTTTTTTTCTCTACAGGATTTCTCATAGGAGGTGCGATATGTTAAGCGTTTTAGCCCCAGCTGGTAAAGTAGAGGCCTTGCTCGGAAACGAAGCGATTGTTAGAGGTGCACTAGAGGCTGGCTTAGATGTCGCTGCATCTTATCCAGGCACGCCTAGTACCGAGATAGGTGATACCCTTGGTTCCATAGCAAAACAAGTTGGCGTGTATTTTGAGTGGTCCACGAATGAAAAAGTGGCTGTAGAGGTAGCGGCCGCTGCTGCCTGGTCTGGCTTAAGGGCTTTGGTTTCCATGAAGCATGTCGGTCTTAACGTGGCTTCAGATGCTTTGTTTACATTAGCTTACGCTGGAACAAAAGGTGGGCTAGTTGTCGTAAATGCTGGCGATCCCTCAGCGCATAGCTCCCAAAATGAGCAAGATAACAGATATTATGCTGTTGCAATGGGTCTTCCAATGCTAGAGCCCTCTAATTCCCAGGAAGCAAAGGATTACACGAAGGAGGCATTTGAACTCTCTGAAAGATATGAAATACCGTTCATCCTAGGGACAACGACCAGAGTTAGCCACTCGAGGGGCCCTGTTCTGTTAGGAGAAATAAAGAAAGGGAGAGGAAAAGGTTATTTCAAGCCAGAGAGTTTTGACCAATACTTACAGGTCGGTGCATATGCAAGAAAACATCATAAAGTGCTTCTGGAGAAGCTAGAAGAGATTGAAAAGGAATTGGGGAGAGACCCAAGGTTCTTCAAGCTGGAAGGAGATGGAGGTTCTACCTTAGGGATAATTACATCAGGAATCTCTTACTCATATGCTTACGAGGCTGTTGAGCTATTAGGATTAAAAGCAAGGCTATTGAAACTAGGCTTAACCTTTCCGTTCCCAAAGGAATTGGTTGCAGATTTCATGAAAGATCTAGAAACTCTAGTTGTAATAGAGGAGCTAGAACCTTTCTTAGAAATGCAAGTTAAGGCATTAGCTAAGGATCATGCCCCAAACTTGAGGATATTAGGTAAGCTCTCCGGTCACTTTCCTAGGGTAGCAGAATACACACCGAAGATAGTTGTCGAAGCTCTAGCTGAAATAACAGGAGTTCAGCTACCATTAGACTTTGAAAAAATTGAAAGAAGAGCCAAACAAGTCCTCAATAGGCTTCCCAAAAGACCTCCTGTTCTCTGCCCAGCCTGCCCTCATAGGGCAACGGGTTACTCGGTAAGGAGAGCTACCGCTGGTAGATCAACAATTTATGTAGGGGATATAGGCTGCTATGCGCTTCTCTTCCAAAAGCCGTTCGAGATAGAGCACATAACGCATGCAATGGGTTCCTCATTGGGATTTGCAAACGGGTTTAGTATAACAACAGAACAGCCAATAGTGGCGCTAATAGGGGACTCAACTTTCTTTCACGCCGGAATACCAGCTTTGATAAATGCAGTTCACAACAAGCATGCTTTCGTAGCTGTCATTCTAGATAACAGAATAACAGCCATGACAGGACATCAGTCCCATCCCGGAGTTCCAGTTGATGCGATGGGAGAGGAGGCACCTATGATTGATATTGGGGAGTTA
>QMVU01000198.1 GCA_003661265.1 Thermoproteota archaeon
CTACAGGTGGAGGTATAGAGAGGTCCGCCAAGCTGATCCTCGTGGTCGAAGCCCCTAGGAAGTGCGTGATAGCGACAGCAACTTACGGCTCAGAGCTCTCTCCTAAAGTTCAGGTTCTGAGAAGCTTCAGGGATGAGGTAGTGATGAGCTCATTCGCAGGAAGACAGTTCATGAAGGCCTTCAATAGGTTTTACTACGGCTGGAGCACTCCGATTGCCATGTTCTTGGAGGAACATGATTCCATAAGGGGGTTGTTTAAGGTCCTCCTATATCCACTCATAGAGATACTTGACGCTGTTAATAGGGTTTACAGAATTCTCTCATTTAATACAGAGGTAGGAGTTATTTTCTCAGGGATTTTAGCTAGCTCGTTGATCGGCATAGTTTATCTGTCTCCTCTCGTGTATTTTGTAGCTAAGAAAGGCTTATTGAACTTCGAGTATAAATGGCTCCTCTCTCCCGCGCTAATTGGCTTATCTCTGCTGGCGATAAGCGAGCTTCTTTTAATAGGAGGTTTGGCCTCCCTCGCCTCTTCAATCTTAGTGATCTCTCTGATGCTTTCAGCACCAATCCTCCTGAGCCTGCTCCTTATAAGGCTAAAGCACTAACCCCTCCTTCCTCTTTTTTCCTTTTTCACATCAAAAATTGCATGGAAGTTAAATGTCGAGCCTAGCTTGCTTCTGCTCCTTCTCGATAACCTCTAGGAACTTGTCCCTCACGGGCTTGTACACTTTCTCGAAGAAACCCCTCTGATCTAGCAGGACCTCCCTAGGAAACTTCGAAACGTACCTGAGGGCTGCTTCCCAAGCCTGCTCGTAGGGTATTACTGGATCTATTTTGCCCGCAATCTGCCTATCGTAGTCCTCAGGTCTCTGAACCTGATCCCCTATTGAGAAGAAGCCATCCTCTGAGAGATAAGCTACCTCATCCCCTACGTGCTCCTCAAGCCTTCTAACCTCCTTGACCCCCGCTTCCACCAGGGGCCTCGCTGCTCTAGCCCTTGCAGCCCTTCTTCCCACCCTTCCACCTGTCCTCTTGGCCCAGGCATAGAATATGGCCCTGTTCAACCCAAAGGACTTTGCTTTCTTAAGATCCCCCCTCAGCACGTAGTACCTGGCAGCCTGGAGCAAGCCCATCACCTGAAATCTTCCTAACTTCTTAACCCTCTTTCCCGCCCCCCTCTTCTCCTCCTTCTTGGGGGCTCCCACTCTACCCCTGACCATTCCGACTACCCTCGCCCTGAAGTATCCCCCTATCTCGCCCAAAGCTCTTTTCGCCAGGTCATCTGCTTCTCCAACTTCGTGTTCCCTCCAACCCTCGTTATGCCTAAGCTCTAAAGGTTCGGCCCAGTCGAGCGAGAACTCGTCTATCTCGTCCGGTTTGAAGCACACAGCTGCCAAATTTAGAGTCCTATGGAGAGATAGGGGAACCGTGAACACCCTCTTCAGATCCATCTCGTTTTCTATAGCTAGAGGCCTTTCTGCTTCTTTAGATGATTTAGCTATCTCCTTTACCCTATCCCCAACTCTCCTGAGCACATATTCGACAATAGAGTAGGAGAGATCGAGAGGATTGTGTTTCTCAAGCAACTCCGGGGAAAAGGCCTTCTCATGGACGTGGACATGACAGCCCCTTCCGGACCACTTGAGGTACACCGACCTCACAACCCCTCCCCTCTCCAGCTCATCGACTATGAGCCTTGCTGCCTCTAACGTCTGCTTCCATCTCTCCAACTCGTTGTCGATGTCCCATATTGGAGTCGATAGCGCTATGTTGTTAGGATCCTCCAAATCCTCCTTAGAATCCAGCTTGTTATAGACGTTGGCCGTCGCATAGAAAGTCCTGGGCTTGAAGAGCCTGAACCTCCTTAGGACAGCCTCCACGTCATCTATTTCCTCGATCTTAAGGGGCTTCCTACCGGCATACCTGAAAAACGTCCTTCTTTCCTCTGCTGGAGATTCAAGGGCGACCCATCTTCCCCTGCAGTACTCTGAGATCTCCCTCTTCACCAAGCTTCTTGAATAGTAGCCTAAAACCTGTTCATACTCCAATAGGCATCATTGTACTTTCCCTCTCCTGAGGGAAAAACCTTTGCACATGACCACGCTTGTTCCTGGAGGTACCCTGATGCCAACTCAGCTGATTTAGACCAAAAACCTGCTAAAGGATTCGATGCTCTTCATTGTACGCGTTGAAGCGTGCTCTGCGCATTTAAGATGATCATAAGCTCCTAACAAATTTTTGGCGTCTCGAGAGATAGGGGGATCTTTTGGAAAACTTTTTGATATGATCATATTACACACGAAGGCGTATGAGGAGGAGGCTGGGCGTCCTGCTCTCTCTCCTCGTTCTTTCGCTCATGATACCTCCTAGCATCTTTGCACAACCTTTTCCAGAAAAGCACGCGTTAGTTGCGGGGAAGGAACCTCAATATCGCAAACCCTTGCAAGGATTACTGTGACACGTCCAGCTGTAGCATTCATGAACGTCATCATCTCAGGAGAGGTGAGGTTGGGGCAGAGCTTTGAAATAAAGGGAGAAGTGAGGAACAGAGGAGAAGTTAAGGTAACTAACGTTGAGATAATGGTCTATCTGGAGGGAAAAGTCCTGAAGAAGGTTTCGCTGGGAGAAATAAGTCCTAGTGAGAGGGAGGAGTTCACAATTGAGGTCACCATCCCATCAGACATAGCCTTAGGTCCTCACAACCTGATCTTACTTCTAACCGGAACTCCGGCCTTGAGGAGCGAATTCAGGCGTGAGATAATGGTTAGAGCAAGCCTAAAGGGGATCTTGGAGGAGAAGAGAGGGAGGGCAAGGGAGCTCATCGACAACGCAAGGGCAGTACTGGGGATGCTGAAGGAGCTAGCAGTAGCTGAGGAGATCCCAGAGATCAGTGAGTTGGTTGGCGGGGCTGAGTTGGATTACGAGGAGGCACTGGTCCTTTACGAGCAAGGAAGATATGAGGAGGCAGATGAAAAGTTCGATGAGGCACTCAAAAGCAGGATCGGCCATAGATCTGGCTAGAGCAGCCGCATTTGAGAGGGCTTACTCCAAGCTTAATTCGTTAGGGGTCAATATAACGGATCCAGATATCCTTTCGCTTCTATCAGAGGTTAAGAGGATAATCGAGGAGGCCTCTGAGGAGGCGGATCCCCTTAAGGCGATAGAAGGAGTTAGCAGGGCCATGAACATTATGAGAGCGATAGATAAGATGAGCAAGGCCATTAAAGAGCATGAGAAAGTAGTTCAGGAGAGTGAAAGGTTAAGAGAAGAGTACAGAAGGCCAGGAAGGAAGTCTTCCTCGGAACCGGGATTGGCCTAGCAGTAGGCTCGGTTGTTGGGTTAGCATTGGGCTTGTTATTCAGGAGGATAGGCTGAACTCCCGCTCTTAC
>QMVU01000199.1 GCA_003661265.1 Thermoproteota archaeon
GCCTCTTCTGAGCCAAGAACAGCCATGAAATCGAGACCTCTTGGGAATACCCTTGTAGGGCCGAGGAAAGTGTATCCAAACGTGAAGGGAGTTCCCTCCCCTTTGAACAAACCAACTGAAGGACACACAAGCCTCTGGAAAACGTAAGAGTCTGGGACGAAGCGTTGACCCATGAACCTCATTCCCATGCTCTCCTCAAGACATTCCTCTAACTCCTCGGGCGACATGCTGTAGGCGAAGCACTTCCCAGTCCCAGAGTAAATCAGGGGCTTCTTCATCTTAAGCAGCTTTCTCCTCAATTCGTCTAGCATGGCTAAATTCGAGAGATTTTCTACGTAGAATTTAGCGTCAAAAACTTCGTTAATGGCCTGAAGATACTCATAGGGGGTTAAGTCGTCCGCAAACCCAACAAAGAAGGAAGTTACTGCGTATATCCTGCTCCAGATTTCTGATGCGCTTTTACCTTCCTTGGCGGTTTGCATAGCCGCAACGATCAGGGATGCTTGCATGGTGAGCCTCCTGGCATCCTCCTCAGGTATGATCCTTCCCCCCTTTATCAGGAAGGCCATCCTGCCATACCACATCATGGCCTTGAAGTATCTCTTCAAAGCCTCCGACCTCGTGTAGTGTCCCCTCGGGACGTATTGGCTATAGTCCTCCTTGTAGCCAAATATTGGGCTTATGGAAAAGCCCTCATGTCTTTCTATGAGCTCCATCTCCTCGTTAACTTCCTTAGAAACGTAAGAAGGAGGCTTATACGAGGGGTTCAGGAGCCTCATGGCTACAGAAAAGTATGCGACGTTCCTCCTGGCCGCCTCCTTAAGGGAACCTTCTAGCGAGCTGTATTGCTCCTCACTCTCCTCCAACAGGATATTAGTGAGCTCAATAAGCTCAGGGAGAAGCCTCTTCTCCTCTATGTCGCTGAGCAAGTAGTCGAACTGAACGTGATATAGGTGGAGCATGGAGTCGCTGGTCACGTATATTGGGACTCCCAATTCGGCCAGAAGCTTGTACGCGGATACAACATCATCACCATACCAGCAAGTCACCAAAAAGCCCTTTTCCAACAGTTTTTCCCTAGCATCCTGGCTTAAGGCGAAGACCTCAGTTGCCTGATCCAGGTTTGAGATCCTGCTTGGATCAATTGGAAAGTACTCTGGCACGCTTGGTCGAACTTCAATGCCCTTAATCGGGTAGAATGACTTCATCAAGCTCTTGGGGTCATCCATTGATGTGGAGATCGGCTTGGAAGGGAGGGATTTTCTCGACAAGGGTCCTTTCACGTATATCATTGTGGATACCACTATAAGTAAAATCGTTATCCCAAGGATGAGGCGAAATGACATCTATATCCGAACTCGGGGGAGCTTCTCGGGATATAAACTGTTATGGATAAGTTCAATGATCATTGAACCTATTGACAACGGTGAGCTTTAAGCTTCAATGAAAAGGGGATGGAACCAGTCCTTCTGGGCTACCCTCTACCTTTTAACCGGCTGATGCAATCCTCTCAAGGGAATACGTCCAATCTTCAATGGTTAAAAGTATTGAGGGGTGAAATAAGCGGTCTGAAGGCTTTCTGGCCCGTTGGCTCCCGCAGATTCCTGATTCCAAATGTTAAAATAGATCGAGAGTGTGGTGCTATTGGTGCATGCTATGGCAAAGGTTCCGTTGGATGAGTTTTACGGGATTGTTCCATCGGAAAATGAGCTATCGATACTTTACCTTGGATATTCAGGGATCTTGGTTGGAATAGGTGGGAAGTACATCCTCTTTGATCCTGCTGACATGTTGAGGGGGGCAGAGGAATCCCTCAAGAAGCTAGACGTCGTGCTTTACACCCATGGTCACTACGATCATTTCCATCTGGACTCAGCCAAGAGCATTTTTAAGGCGACTAAAGCGTTTTTCGTGGCAGAGAAATCAGTTTACGAGGAAATAAGGGAATTCATCCCGGATGAGAGGAGGTTCTTGGCTAAGGTCGGAGAGTTCCGTGTTGGGGAGCTAAATGTAAAGGCGGTTGAGGGACTGCATGTCGGTAGGATAATGCTGTACAGGCTGTCATCCGACACGTGGTCCCTCTTCCATGGCGGAGATTCGGATTACGTACCCCTTAGGTTTGAAGCAGATGTGGCATTGCTCCCTACCGGGAAGCCCTCCCCGACGGCCTCCCCGGAAGCTGCTCTGAAAATGGCGCTGGACCTAAAACCTAAGGTGGTAATAGCAATACACGGCTCAGATTCTCAACACAAGACGTTGCAGAAACTTCTGTCGGAGAAGATGCCTGAGGTCAAGTTCCTGGCTCCAGAGAAAATGGTACCCACGAAAATAGCGTTCAAATGAAACCAGCTTAAATGGGAGGTTCTGACCACTTACAGAACTCTCTCAACAAAACCGTAGCGTAGCAACCTTTCTCAAGCCAAAACGAGAGAATTACATCGTTCTCGCTACAAATTCCTGCCTTCAGAAGCCTATATGTCATGGGAACTTTCCTCAGACCTCCTTTATCCCTTAACTTCCTTATTTCGAGCTTAAAGTCCTCTGGACCCACGCCCTCCCTCTCAAGAACGGACTCAACTATGTCCCCTGCTTCCCCCCTAGGCAACTTGGATTTGTAGCCGATTAGGGGGAAGGCAGGTTTCCCTCCCTTAACGAAATCCCCATCAATGAACTCGTTTATGGGATGCCCCCTCCTCATCCTCTCGGAGACCATGAGGTTGAACAAGTATGACTGATAGGAGTTTATGAAGAACCTCAAGAGCCTTAGATCCAACCTAAGCACGTCCTTTACTCCAGAAATCCTCTTTCTCAGTCCCATTCTGCTGGCGAGTAGGTCATAATTTCCCTCAATGATCAGCCTTCCTAGCTCGTGGTTTCTCGTCCTTCCACCAAACCTCTGATATCCGTAGTAGTTGGGACAGCCCCTCTCCCTCAGCTGTGCTATAATTTCGTTTAAAGCACCTAAGTTCTTTACCCCTCTCACCACTATCTTGAAGAAATTTCCCCTAAGATAACCCACCCTCACCTTCCTCTTAGCTCTAAAAGCTCCTAAAATTTTGAGATGTCCCTCGACCTCCAGTTCCCTTAGATCTACATCTTTGTAGGGAATGGATATCTTCTGGATAGCTACTGCCCTCTTATCCTTCATTCCAGCTACGCCCACGGCTTTCTTTCCAATCCCCAATTTCTTAGCTATCAATTCAACGACTTCCCTCGTGGAAAGGTCCTTCTTCCATATTACTAGGACGAGGTGGTTTCCCGAGCTATCCGGCTCTACGATGGAGTTCTCAACTACGATGAAGTCCTCTGGCCTCTCCTTTATTCTCCCTCCCAAGCCTGGGATATCTGAAGCATAGAATAGAAGACCAAGCTCCTTATCTATTTGAGA
>QMVU01000200.1 GCA_003661265.1 Thermoproteota archaeon
GGATGCTGTGGAGAAGGCTAAGGCTGCTCCTAAGCCCCCTGTCGATGTAGCTTTCAGCCACCTATATCCTGAGAGAGAGGAGATTCCAGCATATCAGGAGGAGCCCTCGGGTGAAATCGTAGAGCTGGCCATGAATGAGGCGATTAGAATTACTCTCAGAGAGGAGATGCAGAAAGACGATAGGATAGTGCTTATAGGAGAAGATATTGGAGTTCTTGGCGGAGATTTCAGGGTAACTAAAGGATTACTCGAAGAATTTGGAGAGAAGAGGGTTCTGGATACTCCGATCTCAGAGACGGGCTTCGTGGGCCTAGCTATAGGAGCTGCAATAGCCGGGCTGAAACCTGTTGTAGAGATCATGTTCGTCGACTTCGCAGGGGTTTGTATGGATCAAATAATAAATCAGGCCGCAAAACTCAGCTATATGTATGCTGGACAGATAAGAATACCTCTTATCATCAGAGCAGCATGTGGAGGGGGAATTAGAGCTGCCGCTCAGCACTCACAGGTCTTGAGTTCGATATTCAGCCACATACCTGGACTAAAGGTGGTGATGCCAAGCAATCCACGCGATGCAAGAGGGCTATTAAAGAGCGCGCTTAGAGAAAACTGCCCAGTTATCTTCCTAGAACACAAACTCCTTTATGGAACCATCGGACCTGTTCCAATGGGCGAGTATTACGTCCCTATTGGAAAGGCGAGGGTTGTTAGAAAGGGCTCGGACGTCACGGTAGTGGCATCTGGACTCATGGTGAGCAGGACTTTAGAAGCTGCAAAAGCTTTGGAGAGAAGAGGGATTAGCATCGAAGTAATAGACCTGAGAACTCTCTCTCCTCTGGATAGAGAGACTATTGTCAATTCTGTTAAGCGGACAGGTCGATTAGTGATTGTAGAGGAAGACTGGGCTCCTTGCAGCGTATCAAGCGAGGTAGCTGCTGTAGTAGCCGAAGGACCCTTTGATAGCCTGCTATCTCCTGTTAAGAGAGTAACAACGCCCTTTTACCCAATGCCTTACAGCCCGAACTTAGAGGACTCGATGGTTCCAAGCGTTGAAAAGATAGTATCAGCCGTTGAGGAGGTGATGGACATCCTATGAGCACCCGTAAGCCTCGCCTAGAGGGTAAGGTTGCCATCATAACTGGAGCTGGATCTGGCATAGGCAGGGCAACAGCTCTACTCTTCGCTGAGGAGGGGGCCAAGGTGGTGATATGCGATATCGCAGAAAGCGGGGCTGAAGTATGCAAAGAAATAACCGAGAGAGGAGGTGAGGCTATTTTCATAAAAGTTGATGTTTCTAAGGCGAAAGATGTGGCTTATCTCATTGAGAAGACCATTGAGAGGTATGGAAGGTTGGATGTATTGGTGAACAATGCGGGCATACCCTCTAGTGGAACCGTACTCGATATTACAGAGGCTGAATGGGACCGCGTGCTAGACGTTAATCTAAAGGGAGCTTTCCTTTGCAGTAAATATGCCATACCTGAGATGATGAAGGGTGGTGGAGGAGTCATAGTGAACGTGGCCTCTGTCCTAGGGCTTGTAGGAGGAAAGGGAGAAGCTGCATATTGTGCGTCGAAAGGAGGTCTGATAGCTCTTACTAAGGCATTAGCTCTGGATTTCGCTGAGTACAAGATTAGAGTGAACTGCATTTGTCCTGGATCTGTAGAAACTCCCATGAGACAGAGAATTATGGCCTCAAAAGCTCCAGAAGAACGTAGAGCAGCAGAATTAAAGATACCAATTAAGAGAGTGGCTAGACCGGAGGAAATTGCGCGTGCCATCCTTTTCTTGGCTTCTGATGAATCAAGCTACATGACTGGCTCGACCCTAGTGGTGGATGGTGGATGGACAGCGCAGTAAGTACGGATTTGCAGCCATGCTTATGGAGGTCCCCTCTGCGTGGAAGTAGCATATGACGGAATCAGAGCTGAGAACATATGGATTTCTTAGCAATATCCTGAGCTCTCCTAATGATTTCAATATTTCTCTTTAGACCTTCCTCGTGATTCTGGGCTCCGCTCTCGAATACAATCATGCCGTCATAGTTGTGTATTATCAAGAGTCTTAGAATCCCAACTAGGTCCAAGTTCCCTTCCCCTAGAGGGGCATGGAATATCTCTGAGTTGGCCCCCTTATTATCGCTTATGTGGACATGTATCACCTTGTCAACGATCATATCAAGGAACTTAACTGGATCAGAACAGGTATTTGCATGTGCTGCATCGAAAGTGATGCCTACGTTATCCAATCCTATAGAGTTCACCATCTCCAACATCACTTCCGGAGTGGTAGCGAATTGATCCGGTCTTGAGTCCATGTTCTCCAAACCAACCTTTATCCCAAGTTCCTTGGCCTCTTGGCAGATCTCCTTAAGAGATTCTATCGTCCTATCTATGTAAATACGATCCGGGACTCTGGGACTTGTCCTCCTTCCCGGATGTATTACAACGAGTTCGGCTTCCAATTCAGCTGCAAGATGAATGCTCCTCATTAATAGAAGGTTCGATTCACGTCTTATCCATGGGTTGAGACCAGCTATGTTCATGTCGTGACAAGGGGCATGAACCGTGCAACCTATTCCGCTTTCACTCAGCAACCTTATGATTTCGGAGGGATTTCTCTTTCCCTCCAGATAAGGAAACATGGAGGGGTGGTCCATCCATAGCTCAATTATATCATAACCCGCCTTTGAGAGCTTAGAGATGGCTTCCTTGATGCTCAGGTTCCAAAGAGCTCCTTGTCCGAAACCCAGCCTCCAGCAACTCAACTTATTCCCTCCACGGTTTTACTACAACCTTTAAACCGCTCCTTGATTTAGCAGTCTCTATAGCTTCCTCTATCTTAGTAAGAGGAAATTTGTGTGATATAATCCTGTCTAGACTAAGCTTTCCCGCAGAAAGAAGTCTTACGGCTTGAGCAAAGTGATTAGCTGTCCTTCCCTCAATTCCGATGAGTGCTATTTCCTTATGATGTATTACGTTCGGATCAAATGAGAGCTCTATTGGAGGATAGGCAGCAGCAAAGAAGACTATTGTTCCTCTCTTCGCTGAGACGCTTAGAGCTTGATGGAAAACGGATTTTCCCATGAAAGTCATTATTACAGCGTTTACACCCCTTCCCTCGGTGAAATTCCTTATTTTTTCTAAAAGATCCGTCTTGTTCGGATCTATGGCCTCCTCAGCCCCCAATTCGAGGGCTTTTTCCCTCCTAAGCTCAAGAGGCTCGCTTACAAACACCCGGACTCCCATGTTAGCAAATAACTGGATAAACATCAGTCCTATTGGTCCTGAACCTATGATGAGAACCGCGTCACCAAACTGAAGGTCATAGATCTTTTCTATAGCGTTAATACAACATGCCAAGGGTTCGCATAGAGCAGCTTCTTCA
>QMVU01000201.1 GCA_003661265.1 Thermoproteota archaeon
AAGTATGCCTCCTATCTTGGAAATCAAGTTCTAAATGTGACTGTCTTCTACCCAGTGAGAGTCTTCTTTAATACAGAAGAACTAGTCCATGAACGTTACAAAAGACCAGAAATAGAGCTAAAAATCACTAAAATAGAGGGAAAAGGCTACTCTAATTATTCCATTTTAAATGTTGGAGAAGATGTAACAATACATTATGTTATGGCTTATTTGACTAATAGTTCTGGGATGCTTATTTATGGCGAAAATATTGCACTATCCTGTTATCAAACATTAGCACATGGAGAAGAACTGCCTATCAACCTCAGCAGTCTTCAAAATTATCTACTTAATTTGGGTGAAGGAACATATTGGGTCTATCTTGCTGTAGTTTATTGGAATTCCGAGGGTCAACTGAGAGCTGCAGAATTTCCGATTAAATGGGATCTAGGTTAAATAAAAACTAATATCCCTTCTTTCCCTTTTCTTTAGGATTTTTAGCCCGAGGATTGCCTTCTATGAATTCTTTAATAAGATCTTTTTAATTGAGGTAGTAGAGGTAGAAATCTTGGTTCTGCCGCTGTTTCTTCTATGATTACTTCTTTAGATGTCGATTTTACTTTCTCCAATTTCTTTGCAAGATATTCCACTTTTTCCTTGAGTTGTTCTATTCTCTTGATCAAATCCTCGGAGTAGTCATACATCAAAAAAGGGTACATCTACAGGTAGATGTAGACTCAGAATGAATTAATAGGTTCGTGAAAGAAACTGTGATTTCACGCAGTATGTGAAAATATGAAAGAGAAGATAGTTAGCTCCCGTACTTCTTCTTCAACTCCTCATAAACTTCCCTGCTTATCCTCCCCTGTCTATAAGCTTCCTCGAGTTTCTTGAGCAGTTCCTTTCTTCTACCAACCTTGGCTGTCCTAAGTTCCTCTATCTGAACTTTTATCTCCTTTGCTACCTTTAGGTAGTCCCTGAACTTCTGCATGGCCCTCAGTCCCATGTCTAAGTACGGGACTATCGAAGCAGCAACCGTGATGAATGTCGCTAACCTCTGCCTGAAGATCAAACCGGCTCCAAGCAAGACAACTAGTATTGGAACTACTACTAGCAGGTTTTTTGGTATAAAAGAGAGCTTTATAAGGGATTTGAGTCCTGAGATCGACGGCCTCCTTATCTCAGAGGGCGAGAAGTGATATTGGGAGATGAACAGGACGGATGCTGTTGCCGCATAAAGCGTCCCTGAGACGAGTTCCCAGCCAAGTACCATCTTCAGAAGCGAGACATCTACGTCGTAGTGCAGCAGGTAAAGGTATGAGTAGCTGGATATCTTAACGTAGGCCCAGGCGAACTCTATGGCGGAGTCTAAGAGCAAAGAAAGGTATGTGGCTACCATGAAAGTCCTTAGCCCCTTCTTCCTGTAGACAAGACCCGGGAGGTAACCGTAGAGGAAGGAAGCCACTACCGGGATGACTAGGTGCTCGCCTAGTTCTAGGGGGAGGGAGCCCGGGACGTAGTAGGCTTGGGGGATGTGTTGCGTAAATAGCATAGAGATACCAGTCAGGAATCCTGCCATTGGAGACGCTGCGCATCCAACCAGGATAAGCAGGGGATCTAATACGTGGAAGAGCCAAATTCCCAGGTATGGGGAAACATTAAAGGCGCTTATTAGCGCGGGGAATAGGAGCTGAGTTATTAGAAGCCTGTAAATGCCTAATATTAACGCTATGGCTGTTGGGAACTTCCAGCTCATTCCTGTGGCTCTTGAGTACAGGATGATGGGGATTGTGGTGAGTGTGAGGGTTCCTATACCTATTGCGATCGCCCTGATGACAGCTTTATTGTTCGAGTAAGAGAGCTCAGCGTAGAAGATTGCGGGCACCGACCTGTTCTCAAAGAGATCGGTGAATGACCAGGAGTACATCAATCTTCCATCCTCTAGAGTACTCACTTCTGCTTCCGGGCTTGTTAGGTCTGCAACCGTGCCAAATGGGAGGATGATGCTGAAATCAACGCTGCCGACCCTTCCCTTGTACTCGAGATGTTTTACTAAGATGGAGAACGAACTCACGCTACATCTGGTTCCGTAAGAGAGGACGAGGTTTGGGGATTCGGCTTTAATTGTGAAGCTGTAAGTGCCCTCTGTTCCGCGAAGTTGGACGGATATCCAGCTTGCACCGCTCTCTACAGATAGGGAGGTTGAAAGTGAACCGTAATCATCCATCGCCTCGGCTGAAGTGCATGTGTAGGGGAGGATTATCTGGAAGAGCTCGACAGGTCTCTCGAGTTCTATAACGTAATCAAGCGTGATCGTTGCTCTGTTATCCTCCCTTACGGCAATTGTTATCCCAAGATGCTCTATCTCATAAGAGGGCAGTCCCTGAAGAAGTCCCCCTCTTCCCTCATCTACTGGGCGGCCAAGTGCTGTAAGAGCAGGGACGACAAGAAAGGCCAGAATAAGTGCGAAGATAAGGGTTCGTTTAGCCTTTCCCATTACTTAGATGCTGAAGAGTCATATTATTTAAATTAGATGAAGAAGGGCAATAATCTATCTATTTTATTCTCTATTGAGCCTTGTTTTTGTTGCCCCCTGCCATCCGCACCATAAATGTTCGTGCTTGAGCGATGAACATAGCCATTGAAACCCTTTGAACTCAACAGCGATGTCAGCTGAATCCTATTTCTCACGTTTCTGTGAACTAGGAGGCGCCATCGACCTGGACCTTATCGCGTCTTCCCTTAGTACCAGCAGGAATAAGACCGTGCAGGTGATCAAGATCAATGAGCAAAGCCAGAAGAGGGATCTAAACCCGAACTTCCCGACAACTAAGCCCGCAAAGGAGGGTCCTAGGAATCCACCGAATGCGAACACCACATCGTACATTCCCATGAGGGAGCCCCTGGTGCTCTCCGGAGAGAGATCAGCCAGAAGGGCCATAGCAGCAGGAGCGAATGATCCAGCCCCCACCCCTATGAGGATGGAGCCTATCGTCATGGATCTCCCTGTCCTGCCGAGCCCTATGAAGAAGGCTCCTATGCTGACCATAGCCAGACCGAAGGAGGACATCCTCCCCTTCCCAACGATCTCCGAAATCCTCCCGAATATCACATATGACATCACGAGTATGAGTGCTAGAACCGCAAGAGACCAGCCCACCTGGCCTATAGTGAGCCCGAGTCCCCTCAGGTAGACCGGGATGAATGAGGCCCCTATCGCCAGGATAGCGGAGGCGCCAACCCATATCAGCAGGAGGAGGGTAGTCCTCCTCTCCTTGATCGCCGCTATGAAGTCCTGTAAAATGTCGTAGGACTCCCTCCTCTGGAAATCCTCTTCTTTCAAGAGGAAGAAGACCACTATTAGGGAAAACAAGGCCAACATGCTGCAGAGGTAGAAGGGA
>QMVU01000202.1 GCA_003661265.1 Thermoproteota archaeon
AGAAACGCATGTCTCTCAGTAATAGGGAAGAGGAAAGTCTGGTACATAGGAGGGATAATAGATGAGCACAAGTACGCACCACCAATATGCATTACGAGCGTCCTTTTCGGGATAGAGAGAGCAATTCCAGACGTAATAGGAAGGGCTCTTGAAGGGAAGTTGAGGGGAGGGGAGCTGATAGAGTACAGGCTAAGGGAAGGCGCTGATCTAGCCCCTTACTACGGTTTGGAGAGGTTCATCCCAGAGGACCTCAGGGAAAGGGTGTCAAGGAGGAGGCAGGAGATAATTGAGGGAAAGTTCACCGTTCCTAGGAAGGACTCACCCGATTAGCCTCACCTCCTCGACACGTACTCGTTCCCCCTTATGTAGAACCTCCACGGCTTGAGGGCATCTTCCTCAGCGTACTCTACGCCTATCCTCGTTGTCTGAACTATGTCTACTGGCCCGTAGCCGATATCCTCTATGAACAGGATGTCCCCGGTCATGTCAATTCCGTTTAACTTTATCCCTATCCCCATAGCCTTAGTTAGGCTTCCCGGTCCCTTGCAAAGCCTCTTTACGTCATCTATCCCTCTCCTAGCTTTCATGAGTTCTATTCCCTCCCTTGGTTCCAGGGCTCTAATCAGGACAGCCATTGGAACCCCTTCAGGCCCTGTGACAACGTTGAGGAGGGAGTGAATCCCATAGATCAGGTATATGTAGGCAGTTCCAGGCTTCCCGTACAAGGTTGAGGTCCTCTTCGTCCTCCTACCTCCGTAGCTATGGGAAGCCTTGTCTGTTATTCCCATGTAGGCCTCTGTCTCAACTATGATGCCGGAAGTTCTTCCCTCCTCTGAGTTGTGAACCAATAACTTCCCCAGCAGTTCCTTGGCGACCGTTATGGCATCCCTCTCATAAAAACTCCTGCCGAGCTTCATAGGGACACCTTCGATTCGTGAAACTACCCCAGCTCCCTCTCTATCTCCCTGTCAACCCTTTCCCTCATCTCCATATATTTCTTGAATCTCTTCGTCCATTTCCTCAGTGCAAGGCTTTCCCTAGCCCCAACGATCAGCCACACAACCGAGGCAACTACGTTGACGGAGATGTAGAGGCCTATCAGATGAGCCAGGAGCCTGTCGACCCTTGAGATCCTGTTAAGCAAGTTCGGGTGGGCAAGTATGAAGCAGGCAAACAGCAGGGAGATCGGGGCTATCACGATGGAAGAGATGGTAAGCAACCTAAACCATCTGTACTCGGCGTTTAACCTCTGTATTAAGTCGTCTAAGAGCTCTATTAGGCTTTGCCTCTCCTCCTCCATCCTCCCTTCATCCTGAGCGTTCCCTTCCTTATATTGATTCCTGAACAGTGTTAATCACCTCCTTTTCCTCGGAAAGACCGCTTCGTACGGCTCAAGGACCTTTCTGCAGAACTCTATCCCCTTCCTGGTGACGAAGTACTCTATTATCCTCTTCTTGCCGTGCATTATCTCCCTCCTCCCTATCAGCCCCTTCTCAACCAGATCGTCAAGTAAGGGCCTGTGCTTCTGGAGGTTTAGCCCACAGTAGCTCACAAGGGTTGTCTGGTTTAAAGTCCCGTGTTCCATGAGCGTTAGTATTATGTCCTTGACCATGTACACCTTGTCCCTGTAGGCCTTCATGCACGAAATACCGCTTCTCAAATCCTAAAAAAGTTAGAAATTAAAAAAGAGGGAAGGGGAAGGTTAGGAACCGCTTAGTTTTGACCTCAACGTCTTTAAGTCGAGCTCCCAGTTAGCCCCTTCTGGGTCCTTGAAGGCCCCGGTCATCTTCATCAAGACGCCGCTCCAACTCCTCCTCTTATCTATGGAGTGAAGGATGAAGTACACCCTCCTTCCCCCAGGGTCAGTTCCCCAGCCCTCGTAAGTAGCCGACCTGGTTCTCTTGTTGTACACCCCTCTCTCCCAGTCTTCCTCTATCAAATACCTCGTACCGTTAATCACGATAGAACCTGCGGTCACCCTGAAGGCTATTAGGTCCCCATGGACCTCCGTCACCAGAACTGTTAGCTGCACCGAAGCCCTTACCCTTACCGGCTCCCCATCTATCACGGTTCTAGCGTATCCCTTTATCGTGCTGACTAGATATATGTCCCCTACCTCTGCATCAAATGCTGGAGGGGCTGCAAGGAGCGGAACCACTCCTGCGGCTGAGAGCAGGGCAAGCAAACCCAGACCTACGTAGACCTTCTTTGAGGACATTTTGCACCTATCATCGATTAAATGCCCAAAAATAACTGGATTGCGGATCTTTGTCAACTAACATGGTTAAAGAACATTGTTACCTATCAGAATTGTGAGAATCCATCTAGGTTCCGTCGGTTGTGCGTTATTTGTTCACGCTCTTATGCGCTCCCTAGCTCCTAAATCGCTAATGATCCTGGCGATGAGCTTCGTGCCAAGCAGGTAGTCCTTTATTCTAATGTGCTCGTTGGGTGCATGGGCTCTGGATAGAGGATATCCAACCCCAACTGAAACCATAGGAATTCCTAAGACGTTCCTGAATAGGTATAGAGGACCAGATCCAGCAGATGTTGGGTATACGACCGCCTCCTTCTGATACACCTCCTCAGCCGCCCTTATCACGAGTTGAACGAAGTCCTCTTCCACAGGAGTTTTTGCTGGCTCTAGGAAACCATGCACAACTATTTCAACGTCATTAAATCCTCTTTTGTCCAGGTGCTCCCTCAACTTCTTCAAGATCTCCTTTGGGCGCTGGTTCGGGACCAACCTGAAGTCAATCTTAGCCATAGCCGTCGATGGAAGCACTGTCTTGGATCCCTCCCCTGTATACCCGGAGTTCAATCCGCATATCGTACAGGTGGGCTCTAAAAGTAAGGTCTTAACGAGTTCAGCTCCAGTTAAATCCTTTAGAAATGATTCTAGGCCTAGATCCTTCTTTACCTCCTCCTCAGGGTAGGGTATCCTTTCTATCAGTTCCAGCTCCATCCTAGTCGGCTTGACTACGTCGTCGTAGAATCCCTCCACGAGAACCCTCCCATCCTCGCTCTTCAACGAGTTCAAAGCCCAGACAAGCCTCCATGCTGCATTTGGAACGATTGGTGCCATGGAGGAGTGGGTATCAACGGCAGTTTCCCTAACTCTGAGTTCTACGTACAGGATTCCTTTCAGACCAAGCCATATGTTGGGTCTTCCCTCGTGGTCAACCCCTCCAAACTCCCAAATCCCACAGTCAGCCTTAAGGAGTTCTTTATGTTCCTCAACGAACGGAGCAAGATGAGGGCTTCCTATCTCCTCCTCCCCCTCTACGAAGAACTTAACGTTGACTGGAACCTCTCCAATTGCTGAGAGGAAGGCCCAGACGGCGTGTATCCTGGATATTATGTTCCCCTTGTTATC
>QMVU01000203.1 GCA_003661265.1 Thermoproteota archaeon
CTATCGAAGTCGCTTCCGGGCAAGCCGGGCATTAGGTGATAGCAAACCTTGAATCCGGCATCTTTAAGGAGCCTTGTGGCCTCAATCACGTCATCAAGAGTGTGCCCCCTCTCTATGATCTTTAGAACATCCTCGTAAATGGTCTGCACTCCGATCTCAACCCTTGTAGCTCCTAAGCGAAGCATGTTATCTATGTGCCTTTCCTTAGCCCAATCCGGCCTAGTCTCGATGGTAAGTGCAACACATCTCGCCTCCGCCCTTTCATTCCTTAGGTGGGCCTCCTCCAAGGAAGAACTTCTTCCAACACCGTTTGGGTAGTCGTTCATCGCGTCGAAGCATGACTTGACGAACCACTCCTGGTAGCTGAGGGGGGTTGCAGTGAATGTCCCTCCCATGATTATGAGTTCGATCTTCGAAGGCTTAAACCCCATGGCCTCTATTTGCTTGAGTCTCATCTGAACCTGCTTGTATGGATCATATCCGACCTTTTCTGCCCTAACTACGACAGGAGAAGCATCTACATAGCTCTGTGGAAGCTCTCCACCTCCAGGACAGTAGATGCACCTCCCGTGAGGGCATGGATACGGCTTGGTCATGACAGCAACTACAGCAACGCCGGATGCTACCCTAGACCTCCTTCCCATTTCAGATCTTCTTTCTCGCTATCACCAAGTGATTCTCAGATAGCAACCTCGACTTAAAGCTCTTTCCATATGCCCTCTCAACCTCGAGGCCAGCTCCCCTAACCAGGCTCACGAGCTCTCTCCTGGTGAAGAGATGGTAAAACCTCTGGAACGTGCCTTTCCTCGACTTCCAGGGAACGTATGTATCCCCAAATTCCCTTACCCTTCCTATCATCCGGTCAAAAAGCATCTTCGGTATCTTCTTTAAGAACCTCCTCTGATAGAGGGCCCAAGCGCTTATGACGAGGAGCCCTCCCTCCTTCAGAACCCTCCTCACCTCTTCTAGGACGACCTGCCTGTTCTCCCTTCCTCTGACGTGGTGAATGGCAGCGAGGCAGAGAACTCCTCTGAAAGCCTTATCTCTAAATGGAAGGCTGGACATATCGCATAAAACGAAGTCTACGAGCTGGAGGTCAGATGTCCTCTTAGCGGCTACCTTAAGCATCCCACTCGAGATGTCGGCAGCAACCACCCTAATCCCCCTATCTGCCATGAACCTAGCATGTCTTCCTGGACCTGAGCCCAGGTCGAGCACGGGTCCCTCGGAAAAGAGACCAGCCTCCTCCCAAGGCCTAACCCTTGTTGCTGCATACTCCTCAGCTATTTCGTCGAAGACCCTCATCACATCAGAGACCATCTTACCTCCTTTCCCCTCCAGAGATCGTGACAGTCAAGCTTAGACTTCTCCTTTTTATAGGGTCAGGCATCAAAAACCTGATGCGTGGCAGAAGGCTTGATTAGTAGACTTGGGAGGTTAGAGGACATGTGGACCTACGAGGAGAGAAGAGGTATTCCAGATATAAGTCCAACCTACATCCTTATCGCGCTGAACGTGATAGTTTACATAGCTCTCTCGGTAGAGGGAGGTAGCTTTTTCTCAATCTCTATGGGAATGCTGGAGAAGTACGGTCAATATAACCTCAGGGTCCTAAGGGACGGTTGGTGGTGGCAGCTCTTGACGTCGATGTTCGTCCACGTAAACCTGCCTCACCTGGTTCTGAACATGTTCTGGCTCTATGTACTGGGGCGGAGATCCGAGTTCCTTTTTGGAAGGAAGTTGTTCGTACCAATATACTTGCTAAGCGGCCTTTCAGGTAACATAATGGGCCTGGCCCTTCCCCTACACACCATAAGCGCTGGAGCAAGCGGCGCTATATTCGGCATCTTCGGCGCAAACATAATGGTTGAAAGGGCATATACAGGCTCAAGGCTTTCCAGCACGTTGATTTATGCCTTCATAATCCTGCTGATAAACAGCCTTTTTGGGGTAAATGTGCTTGCCCATCTAGGCGGCCTCCTCTTCGGGATAATATTTGGGTACAAGTATGGGGAGAGGGTAATGCGTAGGTATGGGATCTACAGGCATGAATGGTTCCTGTAAACTAGAGTTTTCGATGGATTTCACTCGATTACTGCATCCTTTGGGTCCAAGGACCTCCAAATTATCTTGTAGCCAGCAGCTTGTATTAAAGGAACGTGAAATTCCTCAGGAAATCCGGCATCAGACAAGAGCTTGGAGATCTCAGAGACGAGCTTAGTATCAGCCCTCTCAACGACTTCCCTAACCTTGTTCAAAAGCTCCTCCCTTATCATGACGTCTCCAACCCTTACATAGCCTTGAAGAATTCCTTCCTTCATGAAATCCATCAGCTGATCCTTCGCAACCCCTATTCTCCTGGATAGCTCTCCTATGTCCACGTAGTCTCCCAGCTCAACCTTAACGAGCCTCTCCATTATCTCCTTTTCAACAACCTTCTTAGAACTCCTCTCTATCTCCGACATGAACCTGGCAAATGAGGAGAGGTCTATCCTCCCCTCGTAGTAGAAGACTGGGTGAGGAAGCTTCTCAAAGCTTGAGCAGGCCAGGTTCTTGTCTACTACGAGGATAAGCCTCTCCTTCACCTCCCTTATCTTCTCAAGCTTCCTGAGGAGGTAGTTTGTCGTCCAGAAACCGACTACTTCAACGTAAACTGAGAGGGGACCCTTCTCCAGCTTGAAGTCTGGGAAGAACAGGGACTTCCCAGCCAGAAGAGCCTCAGGCTCCCTCTCAATCCTCCAGTTCAGGGCGGAGACTATCTTCGAGAAATCCCTCTCGACCTCGCTGTCATAACGCTCCTGAACGGCCTCTGCCTCGGGGAAGAGGTCCTTCATCTTGCTGTCGACCTTGAGCCTCAAAACCTTCCTTTCCCTCCCCTCCCCCCTCCTAACCACAGATGCGTCTATCTCCCAGTGGCTTAGGGATAGGATCGCTGGTATAAGCTTCGCAAGGGATGTCCCGTACCTCGTGGTCATCTTTACAATGGAGGCAGGCCCGTCTATCTTCAGGATGAGGGTTCCATCCTCCTTCTCAGCCTGGTACATGAGCTTCCTGAACTTTATCTCCCTCAAAACCCTCTTTACCTGTATCCCTGGGGCCCTGGTCCTGAGAACTAGGTTGAGGGCCTTGAATAGGGCGGTTTGGAGGAGCGATCTGTTGTAGAGCTTCAAGAGCTCCTCCTCACCTATGGGCTCGAAGCTTATGAGCTCCAAGTTCTCCTCATGATCAGCCCAAAGGGCCTCCTCAAGCTCTTCCCTCGATACCCCGAGCTCCCAGGCTGCCTTATTTAGCACTGAGTTCCTCTCCTGCTGGGATAGGACGAAACCCCCGAATTTCATGTTGCACCACTCGAACACGA
>QMVU01000204.1 GCA_003661265.1 Thermoproteota archaeon
CTCAAAGGAATGTCCGGATCCGTCTCTATTATGAAGGTCTCGCCTCCTCCAGTTGCCTGAATCCTCTGAGCGTCTCCTAAGTAAGAGATATGGTAGATCTCACACTCAAAGCTGTTTCCATCCGGAATCTCTCCTACTACAAAGTTCTCTGGCCTAATGAGGACTAGAACTCTATCTCCTATTCTTGGAGGGTTTGTGGGGTCTGAGGGCCTGGCCTTCACCCTTTTGTTGTAGCCGCCTATCTCTATGATTAAGTAGCCATTCTCCTCCTCCTCAACGACTTCTCCCTTAAAGAACGTTCCCTGCCCTATGAACCTGGCTACGAACTCGTTCTTCGGGTTCTCATAGATCTCCCTTGGCGTGCCTATCTGCATTATCTTCCCTTTATTCATTATGGCTATCCTATCTGATATGCTCATGGCCTCTTCCTGATCATGAGTCACGTAAATTGTTGTAACACCCAGATCTCTCTGGAGCTTCTTTAGCTCTGCTCTCATCTCAAGCCTGAGCTTAGCATCAAGGTTGCTCAACGGCTCATCAAACAGCAGAACCCTGGGGTTTATCACGATGGCTCTAGCCAGGGCAACCCTTTGCTGCTGTCCTCCTGAAAGCTGATGAGGTGTTCTGTTTTCCAGACCCTCTAGCTTTACTAGTTTGAGCACTTCTTTCACTCTTCTCATTATTTCCTCTTTTTTATAGCCCTTTATCTTCAAACCGTATGCTATGTTATCGAAAACGTTCATGTGAGGCCATAGGGCGTAGTTCTGAAATACCATGCCTGTGTCCCTTTTGTGAGGAGGGACCTCGGTCACGTCCTCGTCGTCGAAGTATATCCTCCCCTCATCGGGTAACTCAAGCCCAGCGATGCACCTTAGGAACGTCGTTTTTCCACAGCCAGATGGACCGAGCAAGGTAAAGAATTCACCATCCTTTATCTCTAGCGTAGCCCTGTCTACGGCGATCACGTTGCCAAACCTCTTAGTTAGGTTCTCTGTCCTAATTCTGACCATTCTTTAACCTCCCTCTTTGCTCTCAAGGTAGATGGGGTCCTTGAAAAATAAGTTTGTTCTCACCTTTGACACCCCTTAAAATGACCTTCTCCGCAATTTCAAACTCCCAGAAGTGGAGTGGCCCTTCTTCTCAGCAACAGATTTGCTGTTACGATAAAGACAAACTGAAGGCTCATCAGCATGAAGCCCATCGCAGCTGGCCGGAACATCCCACCTGCTAAGCCGTGGAACAGCATGTCGTACATCTTCCAAGTCATGGGAGCGTCCTGATGGTTGGCATCACCGACAACTATTCCCGTGCTTACTTCAGACATCGAATATATGAAGGATAACATTCCGCCAGCCAGCACATTCAGCAATATAAGCGGTAAGATTATCGTGAAGAAGGTCTTCGTCTTGCTAGCACCAACCGTCCAGGCTACCTCATCTAGCGTCTTGTCCGTCTGCTCTAGTCCTGAGAAGACCGATCTAACTGTGAAGGGTATCTTCCTAACTGTGTAAGCTGCTATTAGAAGGGGCGCTCCGCTTATAGTTGGGCTAAGAGGAGTTCCCAGATAAGTCAGGAACAGGCCTGTTGCCACAGCTATACCAGGAACAGCTATGGGCAATGTGGCCAGAAGGTCAAGAGCTTCCATGCCTGGAACTCCTCTCTTCCTTGAGACTAAGTAAGCAGCGCTGACGCCTAGGAGGATCATGAAGAGCGTTGCGATTCCAGAGTATACCAGGCTGTTCATTATGCACCTGGTGGTATCAGGATCAGAGAGAATTACTTTGAAGTTGTTTAACGTGAAGTCAGATGGCAATATCGTCGTCCCCCATTTGTCTGCGAAAGCAAGTAAGGTTACGCCTAGATGCGGAAGGGTGGCGAAGAAAAGGGTTCCTAGGATAAACACATATACGAGTGCTGTGCTCTTCAAAGAGAGGCTCTTTCTTCTAGGCCTCCATATCCCCCCCTTGCCTAACATGGCATAGCGCTTGAGGCTGACGTACCTCCTCACGGCTATGAAGACAACTGCGGACATGAGGAGGAGTATCATGGCCAAGGTAGTGGCTTCCTGGGATATCAGGCCCGCTGGAGTGAATATCCTGCTGAATATCTGAAAAGTGAGAACCTTCTCGGCTGTCGTTCCCTTGAAAACGATGGGAGTTCCCAGGTCCTCCAATGAGAGGATGAAGACGAGGAGGGCACCGGCTTCAATCCCAGGAGTCGCCAGCGGGAGGGTAATCGTCCTGAAAAGTTTGAATCCAGATGCACCCATGTTCATCGCTTGCTCCTCTAGGGATGGATCTATGCTTATTAGGGCTGTGTAAGCATTCAACATCACAATTGGGTAGAAAAGCAGGGTCTGAACGAAAATTATCGCTGGGAGTCCCGTTATTTCTATTTTGAAGGGTATTATCCCCAGCATATCATAGAAAAGGACGTTTAGGACTCCATCTGCGACAATCATTTTCTTCAGGCCGATAGCTCCGACGAAAGGTGTGGAGAGAAGGGGTATAAGGGATACTATCCTTAATGCCTCGGAGCCAGGGAATTTGTACTTAGCGAAAAGAAAGGCAAGCAGAAATCCCAAAATTGTCGTAAAAATGGTTGTCATCGTTGCTACGATCACAGAATTTAGGATGACACCGAAATCCCAGCCCCTGATGTACAGGATCTTAACAGTTTTCCCCGTTGGGTCCGAGTAAGTTATCACATCGAAGAGCTTTCCCCTAACCCCCTCGACGGTTATGAAGGGAAAGCTTGAGGTCTTGTGGAGCCTTATGGGGAAGTAATATGGGTCGCTCAGAATGCTCTTAACCCAGTGCAGAGAGAATCCTTCCCCAGCGTAGAAGGATCTTGCGATCACCATGAAGAGAGGAACTAGAAGGAATGCCGTAAATGAAATAACCACAATGAATAGTTGCGACCATGAAAACAGGTCCATTTCCCACCTTATCTTCCGAAGAGTTCTCTTAAGCTGCGTTAGGACCGAGTTCTTGGTGTAGGACACTTCTGGCACCAGAGTGAAGTCCGCTCAGCTTATATAAAATTAGCAGTGTACGAGTTCCTTTCAAGAAACCCAAAGGACGTAAGCTTTCGGGAAGGATGGTGGAGAGGGAATGAACCATAAAAAGGGGGAGAGGTTGTAGGGTTTTCAGGGATCTGGTATCTGAGCGTATATCCCCTCATACCTCTGGACCGCTACCTGCCTCCATATGGATTGCATTTCAGAGGCGAAAGCTGGATTCTTCTTAAGCTCCTCATTTATCTCGATCGCGTATTCTAAGGTGAACGTATAGGTCTTGCCGTCCTTCTCCCATGTTAGAGGCTTTCCTAGCTCGTACTTGAACCGC
>QMVU01000205.1 GCA_003661265.1 Thermoproteota archaeon
GCAATATGCAAATTATTACAAATTGGAGGGATAAATATGAAAGTTCGGAAAGAGCTAGGGTACGCTGATGACCCCAATTCTTCATTAGATGAGGCATTAGATCTTATAAGAACCGTTATTAACCTACAAGCAGAGCTCTTAGAAGCATATTCCCTCTTAGAAAGCTCCAGAATGGAGGAGGAAGAGAAAGCGCTAAACGTGAAATCTCCAAGCTTATTCATGGCCATTCTAACGCCTTTCTCCAGGGAAAAAGCAGTAGAGTACTTCAAGGGTCTAACAGTCACTTCATTTAGGAATTTGGCATTGAAGGTCCTCGCTCTAGGAGCTCTATTCTCTGTTGTATCTCCTATCCTTGTCAAAGAAAAGCGCCTTGCATTAGGATCAGCTTTAACTATTTTAGGGGATAAAATAGCAAGCATCCTGCTTGCTCAGGCACCAAATCTGGACTTTCCAATAAGAATTGCTGTTTCTATGTTCTTAGGAGTTCTTCTCATGATAGTTCAGAGTACAATTGTAGGCACAATCGTTGGATTTCTAAACGCGAGAAAGGGCTTATCTTCGCTAGAGGGAGCAAAGATAGTTATCACTGCCGACTTCGTGCACGTAGCTCTTTTAGTTGTATTAGGAGCTCCCTTCCTGCAGTTTCAGCCTTATCTGACTGAGCTTTCACCTCTAGCTTCTCCAATTTTGGCTTTGATCGCGATAATTTCGCCCTTGGTATTGAAGTTCGTGACTCTCTGGAGGGGAATCGAGACAATATACGGCTATACGGGTTTGAGGGCAAGCGTTTCTGTGTTATTCCTTTTCATCCTAAACTTGATTTACTACATGTTAATTATGGGTTGAATTGTATAGTTTTTATCCTGTCATCCCCCTTGAAAAAGGGAGTGCAGAACCATGACGGACACGGTGGCACACAAGTTACCCCTCTGGAGGATAGTCGAACTTAGAGGAAGGAAGCTCGTTGAAGTCTCAATACTCATGGACGATGTTCCTGGAATGCTGGCACGGGTATCCAGCCTGATAGCTAGCAGAGGAATAAACATACTTTATGGCGTCCATCACAGGTCTGAGGAACCGAATGCTACTTGGTGGTGTTTCTTTGCTGATTTCAGTGATGCAAATCCCGAGGAAGTCATATCAGAAATAGCAAGGGTCGAAGGAGTAAGGAGAATAGCTTGGACTCCAGCCCCATCCCAAAAGCCCTTCTTCCTCGACACTCATCATTCCACTCTGGAGTTCTTTGAGGAAAGGGCTATCTTGTTCAGGGCCGACTGGTTAGTGGGGATCTTCTCAAACATATATAAGATGTGGGGGACTGGAGGAAAGGTCTTCATATATCATCTTGGCTTAGAGGGAGGAAGAGAGACTTACGAGACCTGGAGGAAGAGGCTTGGGCTTGAAGGTAAGGAGTTAATCAGGGCTGCCTTGGATCTGCTCCAAAGTTTAGGATGGATCAGCGGATTTTCCTTTAGCCTTGATATGGAAAATGAGGTTGCAGTCATTAGGCTTAATGAGAACTTTGAGTGCGCTCAGGCAAGAGGAACCGAGGGAAGTCAGTTCATAAGAGGAGTTATAGCTGGCTTCTTCTCTGGCATGTTTGGTTCTGAATGTAGCGTTGACGAGAGAAAATGCATTTCTAGAGGAGATCCCTACTGCGAGTTCTTGGTTAGGATAGTTAAGTAAAGCAGTGGGAATTCCCATGATCCCCAAAGTCTCGGCAAGCTTTTTCATGAGGTACCTTGAGTTCTTGGGAGTTAGCCCTAAGCAGGCCCTCTCAATACTGCTAGTCCCGATCATCTTGGACTTCACAAGGACTACAATAAAGGCAATAGTTCTCCTGCTTCATCAGTTGTACAGGAAGCTTAGGCCATATAGCTTCAGGAGAACTAGATATCCAAGTGTCTCGATCATAATTCCAGCTCACAACGAGGAGAAGACCATTGAGGACTGTATTCTGTCAGCTTTAGAGGATCCATACCCGAACAAAGAGATTATCGTCGTTGACGATGGCTCAACTGATAGAACATACGAGATAGCATCTAAATACGCAAGAGAAGGGAAAATAAAGTTATTGAGGAGACCTCCAAGTGGTAAGAAGGCATATGCAGTGAACTACGGCTTGATGTTTTCAAAAGGTGAGGTTGTGGTTGTAATGGATGCGGACACAATGATAGAGAGGGGGAGTCTTTGGGAACTCGTGAAGTTCCTTCAGCTCCCAAACACGGGAGGGGTTGCTGGAAACATCAAGGTCCTCAACACAGAATCCTTCTGGTGCAAGCTCCAGGCTTATGAGTACATGACTAGCATGGAGAGTGGCAGGAGGTTTTACGGTCTTGTCGGAACAGTCCTCGTAATACCAGGAGCATATGGAGTCGTTAAGAGGGAAGTTCTGACATCAACTGGGAGGTTCGATGCAGATACTATCACGGAGGACTTTGATTTTACCCTAAAGATACATAAGACAAGGATGAGGGTTAGGTTCTCTCCTGAGGCGATTGCCTGGACTAAGGCGCCTGAAACAATTAAGGGCTGGATAAGACAGAGGATCAGGTGGTCCAGAGGACAATTAGAGACCTTAATGAAGCACAGGGACATGATCCTAAACCCTTTCTTTGGGATATCAGGTCTATTTGGAGTTCCATCCATGGTGTTCTATGACCTAGTTGCTACGAGCCTGAAGTTGATCTGGCTGGTTTACTTCTCCCTGTTCCATCATAAGTTGATGATTGCGGTTTACGGTTTGATGATTCCATTCTACTTCGTCAACGAGCTTATTCTGGGAACAGTATCCTGGATCCTGACGCCAAAGAGGGGGGAATTTTGGTTTCTCTTTCTCTTGCCCATTGTTGTTCTCTTCTATAGACCCCTTCATGGGCTTGTTAGATTGAAGGGTTATCTTGAGGGCCTTCTCGGTGGAGAGGCTCAATGGAAGGAATGATGATAAAGAAATTATGATTCTAATAATCCTTTTCTGAGTCTTTACCCTTTTTAGTGAATTTTGAGTTATCTATCCAACAATGATCTAATGAGTTTTGATACCTCAGCGTAAAAGCTAAAAATCAGCCAGTTGTACTCTATGCTGCACAAGTGGAAGTGTCCCCAACATGAGTGAGGTTCCGTTTAACCTGGAAAGTGTGCCCACCGGAATCCCTGGGTTTGATCTTATTACTAACGGAGGTTTTGTAAGGAATAGCATCGTCTTGCTTGCCGGAAATCCAGGAACAGGGAAGTCGACTTTTGCGGCAAAGTTTGTACATGAGGGAGCTAGCAGGTACGGAGAACCTGGTGTTTACGTCTCTTTTGCTGAATCTAAGCGGGAATTCTACTCTTACATGTCACAGC
>QMVU01000206.1 GCA_003661265.1 Thermoproteota archaeon
CTCGTTGTATAAGAAATCTCTTACATAACGTTTTATCCTAAGATCATCAGCTCCAGCCATCTTGCCGATTCCCTCATCAATTATCTCAGGTCTTTCAGTGCTGTCTCTTAGCACCACACATGGAATCTTAAGAGTCGCTGCTTCCTCCTGCACACCTCCAGAGTCTGTAGCTACAACGGTAGAGCTATCTAGAAGCTTTAAAAAGTCAAGGTAGGGTAGCGGATCAGTTACCTTTATGTGTTTTGCCGTATACAGACGTTTTAGAAGGTCTGTCTTCTCCATATTTCCCTTAGTCCTTGGATGAAGGGGCCAGACGATTTGAACTTCCTTTAACTCTATGAGTGCATTAATAATTGACTCAAGTCTTTCTGGGTTATCGGCGTTTTCTCTTCTATGAATAGTCACAGTTAGCAAGAATTTAGAGGGATCTATCTTTAACTTCTTTAGGATATTCGATTGAGCCCTTGCTTTTGGTAGCATCCTCAGCACAGCATCGACTATTGTGTTCCCTGTTACAAAAGTCCTTTCTGGAGGATATCCCTCATTTAAGAGGTTAGACGCTGCTCTCTCTGTAGGAGCGAAATTTAGAGACGCTACGTGATCGGCTATTCTCCTATTTATCTCCTCAGGCATCGTGAGATCAAAGCTTCTCAGGCCAGCCTCTATATGTATGAAAGGAACATCCATCTTTGAGGACAAAATGGCCACTGCCAGCGTTGAGTTCGTATCTCCTACTGCCAAAATAGCATCAGGTAGATAGGTTCCCACTATTTCCTCAGCTCTTTCGATTATCTCATGAATCTGAAAGGGCTGGGATCCAGAACCAACTCCTAGGTGATAAATGGGAGTTGGCAAGCCCAGTTCCTCGATGAAAATTCCGCTCATGTTCCAGTCGTAATGCTGTCCCGTATGCACAAGGTCTACCTGTACTTCTGAGCTTTTCCTTAGAACGTGGAAAAGGGGGGCTGCTTTTATGATCTCCGGTCTGGTGCCGACGAAAAAGAGTAGCCTGGGTAGCATTTCCTGCCCTGTAACACCTTCACTATTAAAGTTATAAGCTAGCATGTATTGCTGACGTAATGGATATAGCAATGCTCAAGGGGTGAAAGGATGTTCAGAGCGGTTCAGACCGAGCGTTTCTATCTATATACGCCCAAGTGGAACGTAAACAGGCTTATAGACGCGATAATAGAATTTAATGAAGTAGAGCTTACTGAAATAAAGAAACCTGGACTTAAACCTGCTAAGAGAAGGAGGGGTCCAGAGAAAGAGTACATGGAGACTCTTGAAAAGCTCAAACTCATATTAGAGGAAATAAAGAAAACTATTGGAGAAGTCAAATATGAAGACGTGAAAAGACTTCCTAGCATCTCTCTAGGGGAAATTGAAAAATTGTGTAAGGAGGCCGATGAGAAGATAAGACTGCTTAAACATTTTCCAGACGACAAGATGATTGAAAATATAAGAAAAGAGCTTGAAGAAGTCAATATTGAGCTTACCAGGCTTGAGAATGAGATTTTCTCCTCTCTAGAGCCGAGAGTAAGGGCTAAGGTGAAAGAATCTCAGACAGAGATTTTCAGAA
This sequence comes from Thermoproteota archaeon, assembly GCA_003661265.1. Lineage (GTDB taxonomy): Archaea > Korarchaeota > Korarchaeia > Korarchaeales > Korarchaeaceae > QMVU01. Next base: position 1,583 of record QMVU01000206.1, read on the forward strand.
CATTAAATTCTCTCGAGGAATGTACGAAATCTCTGGAAGAAGTTCTCAGAGAGATTGCGGACGCCCCTGACAAAGTAAGAGATCCTAAGTCACTTTCAGACAAGATTAATACTTTAATCACCAAAACCAACGATGAACTTCTTTCTCTTCCAAAAGATCTAGGAAAGAAACTTTTAGATCAATTCCAAAGACTTAAGATCGAATCAGAAAGGCTTATCCCATTGTTAGTTCAGTTATCTGGGTTGAAAACAAGTGAAAAACAGATTTCGCAGAACATAATCAATGAAATAAAGAGTGTCTCTAATAGCCTTCTCCAGATCTTAAACAAATTCAGAGAATCTCTAGCTGACGCTGGAAACTCCATTCTTTCTACTTCGGTGCTTATTTCTGAAGGAATTTCTCTTGATGAAATATTGTCAGAATATGCTAAAATGGCAGAACCTTTGATTGAGAGGAAGCAAGAACTTGAGAAAAGATTGTCGGTGATGGAGGACTTAGTGAAAAGGAAAGAGGAGGAGCAGAAGAGACTTAGAGAGGAACTCCTTGATTTAGGATTAAAGATATACGCAGCCATGCAAGAAATCAGAAGGCGTTTGCTAAAATTAAAGATCTCAGAGTACATCTATGAAGGAGAGAACGTCTCTGTTATCTCGGGATGGATACCCCCCTCCTTAAAGGATAGGTTTCAGGAACACATGAAAGCTAAGCTAGGTTCTCTTATGGAGCTTAGATTCGAAGAGGATAAGAAAGCGCCTGTTTATATACGTCTTCCGTCTTTCATGGCACCCTTTAGACTCCTAACACACAGAATGATGGGTTATCCAAAAGCTGAACAGCTAGATCCTACTCCATTAGTGTCTCTTCTCTTTCCAATAATGTTTGGAATGATGTTTGGAGATCTGGGTCATGGATTAGTATTGCTTCTCTTTGGACTCTTTATTCGTAGAGGTAGAGGCCAGACATTAAGAGACCTTGGAGGAGTACTCATCCCAGCCGGAATATGCTCAATGTTCTTTGGATTCTTATATGGGGAGGTTTTCCTTAAGGAAGCTTACGAGCCTATTCTCTTCTCTCCGATTCATGAACCCTTAAAGATGCTAATGATAGCAATCCTTTTCGGACTCGTTCACCTTAACATAGCGTTCATAGCCAGTGTTATCAACAAGATAGCTGAAAGAAGGTATCTAGCCTCCATAGCTGGGTATGGCGGGTTATCTACAATAGGTATGTACGATTTAGCTGCTTATGCAGTATACCGAACTAAGGGCGATGTTATCGCATCTTTTAGCGATCCATACATGAGGATTGCCGCAGGTTTGCTTGGAATAACTGCTCTCTCCATACTAATAGAATCAAAGATCGGGGGCCATGAACTATCTGAAGGAATGATGGAGTTGTTTGAAGCGGTTCTAGAGGGAACCATTGGTCTACTAGCGAACAGTCTTTCCTATCTTAGGTTAGCTGGCTTTGCTATTGCCCACGCCTCCTTCGGTATCATTGCAGAATCCATTGTTGGGGAAAGTGGAGGTGTTATTTTGTTTTTAGTGGCATCAGCTCTAATGAACTTGTTTGCCATGGGATTAGAAGGTATGGCAGCGTTCATTCAAGCTTCTAGGCTTACATTATACGAGTTTATGACAAAATTCTTCCATGGAGGAGGCAGACCATTAAGAACCGTGGATGGTCTTATTGGGTAGAACCTTCTGGAAAATATTTTAATAAAAGCATATCAGCCAGACTGGGAGGATCTTTATGTCTCC
>QMVU01000207.1 GCA_003661265.1 Thermoproteota archaeon
ACGGAGGGAGGATAGGGAAGGGGCATGGCTATTCTGACATAGAGTACGCTATTCTCAGGGAAGTTGGAGTAATTTCCGACGAAACTCCTCTTGCTACTACAGTCCACGACCTTCAGGTAGTTCCATATATTCCTATTCAGGAGAACGATGTGCCTATAGACATTATAGTCACGCCAACCCGCGTAATTCGATGTCCAAAAAGACCTAGACCAAAGGGCGTTATATGGTCGATGGTCTCAGGTGAAATGCTGAAGAGCATTTCCATCCTAAGGGATTTGAAAAAGGTTAACAGAAAATCTCATGAAAAGAACTGAATTAGACTGGGTAGAACTATCCTTTTCGATATGAGATGGAGTTCGAGTCAAAGTACGCTTGAATAACTCGATTACTTAATGGTTGTGATAGATGAGCTGTGAGTGTGTTTAATTTAGATGTGTGATAAGCTTCTTCCCCTCGCATCTATAAGAAAATAGAAATGATCTTCTAAAGATCGAAAAATTCTAGCTATAAATATTATTAGGGGAGGCATTTTAGGTTGAAATCTTAGAAGGAGACTTCCTTTTCCTTTTTAGAAGGAAAAAGATAGTACGAGGTGAATTTCCTTGAGAGAATTTTTCATTAAAATATATGCTCTTGTTCGGTGTAGCAGTATTGATATTTACTCTGACATTGCCGCCTTTCTTATTGCATGCCGAGGGAAAGACAAACTATACTTTGCAAGGATGGAGGATTGATCAAGGAATGTAGACAGGAGGTTTGCTCTTTTCGTATTATAAGCTGGATTGGGTACCATACCGTCTAACCGTAAGTGGATATGATGGCACGGACACCGTGATTTATATTCAACACGACTATGAGGATCCTAATGGACATCTGAGTGTAGATGAAACAGGTTACTGGTTCATTGGTCCGCTAGTTAATACGAGCACCTCGCCGGATGAAAAACCTCAGATATACTGGTATTGACATATGGCTTGAACAGGACATGATTAATTCAGGAGACATTCACATTGCTTACGACTCTAATGGAGATGGTAATTGGGAAATGATCTATGTTGATAGTAACAACAACGGCGCTCCAGATGTAACTGTTCCTTCTGGTCAAACAGCTGTGCTTATAGTAACTGTTTATTTGCCTATAACGGCATCAGGAGATGTTATAACAAAATTGGAAGCAAAATTCTCAATAACTCTAGTGGAAGATGAGCTTACTCTTCAAAAATCTTCCCTATGGTACCCTACAATGATGCTGTAATATCAGTGACGAAATTAGATGTCAGCATTAAAGAGCTAGATTCTAACCAACTTTAAAGCCCTAGCGTTCTAATATCCTCCTTTTAATACAGAAATTTCTATCATCCTTCACTTAGTTTTTTATAAGAAGCACATAGCCCTTGAGCATAAGCGACCAAGAAGTTACAGAAATTGAACTTAGAGCCATAGCTACGCCAGCGTATACTCGATACAGCTTGCCAATGGCTGCTAGAGGGATCAGCAAAGTGTTATAGCCAAAGGCCCACGCAAGATTCTGCATAACCTGCTTTACAGTTCTCTTGCTGAGCTGGATGGCTGCAACCACATCTCTCAAGTCGTCTCTTATCAGGATGATATCTCCAGCTTCTATCGCCACATCGGTTCCACTCCCTATTGCAAACCCTACGTCTGCCTGAGTGAGAGCTGGTGCATCGTTGACGCCATCACCTACCATCCCAACGAGGTGTCCTTTCTCCTGAAGCTCGGAAGCGCGCGCTGAAAAGGGAATAGATGGCACCATCCTTAAGGCCAAGGAGTTACTTGAGTCGGAGCCAGATAAGTACTTCATGCCGAATCAGTCGATAATCCAGCAAATCCACAAGCTCATTACGAGAGCACGGGCCCTGAGATATGGAGGGACACTGATGGTAGGATAACCCATTTCATCGCAGGACTGGGGACGAGCGGCACCATGATGGGCGCTGGAAGGTATCTAAAAACGAAGAAGCCTTCTATACAGCTCGTTGCTGTCGAACCGGAGCTTAGACATAGGATCCAGGGTTTAAAGAACATGCAAGAAGCCATAGTCCCGAAAATTTACCGCAGGGAGATCATAGATAGGATCATAGCGGTCAGCACTGAAGAAGCTTACGAATGGGCTTTGAGGTTGACGAGGGTTGAGGGGATATTTGCGGGACAGTCTTCTGGGGGGCAGCCATGTGCGCAGCACACCAGCTTGCTAGGGAGGTTGAAGGAGGGGTTTTCGTAGTTATATTTCCGGATTTTGGCTTCAAATATCTGACATCAGATCCATATAAGGATGAAAAAATCGTTAGGAAGATTTTAGAAGCCAGAAAGACAGGCAAAGTAGTAAGAATATGAATTAGTTGAACAAAACTCATGTAAATTGGGAGTTCCTCCAGGTTCTCATGAATAGCTTTTGAAATTAGAACGCATTCAAGCTCCTGGGTTTTTCAAAAAACAAAGGTTATCCAAAGTTTTTCTAAAGGAAGAAAGGGAAGGCAATGAATAATGAAGAAACCTTGGCTAATATTCGTATATACTAGGGATAATAGGTCCAGCCTCAGACCCCTCATCGCAGCAACCGATCTAAGTGGCTTTTCCTCAAATACGCTCATACTCTCGAGCATCGAAAGGGATCCAGCCAAGTTGATCGATGTAGTTAACGAGCTGGAGCAAAGGGGCGTTGAAAGGATCTTGATCCTAACGAGCATGATGACTACCCAACTAGCTAATCCGGACTCAAGCACTTGGAAGGTCATCAGGACGATACGGAAGATCAAGACGAAGGTCGAAGGTTCGAAGGTGATCACGATCGCCGGAGGACCTCATCCATCGGGAGATCCCTTTGGAACGTTGATTAACCTGGGATTTGATTTCGTCGTAATTGGAGAGGGGGAGAAGGCTTTACCTTTCCTCGTTGAGAAGGTGGCCGAGGACGGTTTGGGGGAGAAAGAGGAGATCGTGAAATTGGCATCGAAAGAAGGTCTTGGGATCGCTACGAGATCAGAAACTGGAGATCTTATATTCAGTAAGAGATCTTTTGCTACTCTAAAGTCCCTGGATGAATCCATACCATTTCCGATATGGAGAAACATGCTTGGTCACATTGAAATAGCGAGAGGATGTCCCTGGGCCTGCAAGTTCTGTCAGGTCTCCTTCATGCACGGATGCTTGACAAGGTACAGGAGCATAGAGAACGTGAAGCACTGGATACTTAAGGTTATTCGATACAGGTGGAGAAAGGGCCTGCACGCGGACATAAGGTTTGTTACTCCTGATGCCTTCTCTTATTCTGATCCAAACGGGGGCTCCTTTGAGGATCTAATGCACGAGT
>QMVU01000208.1 GCA_003661265.1 Thermoproteota archaeon
CCAGGATCAGAAGGAGAAGTGCTAGGGAGATAGAATTAGAGAAGTTAAGAGGAGTTCCAATATACCAGAGAAATTATCTTTTCACGCTATACCGAGGGAGGTTCACTTGCATCCCGCCTTATCGTCCTGCAGGGGTTCAAGCACCTGAAGAGGCTGTTCCTGACCTGAACGACTGGTACATGTCTACCGGAATTAGGGAGTTGGATAAGGCTTGCAGAGGGTTGCCTAGGGGAAGGTTGTTCCTAGTTGAGGTAGGAGGAAGGGTTGGGATTCGTTGTTATCCCCTGCTATTTGAGATGATTTGGAACGTGGTTTTATCTGGCAGAGGAGCCTTGATGCTCTCAAGCCTCATCCCGATTCCGGAGTTCTTGAAGGGGATCAGAGAGCATAAGGGGTCCGGGGAATTTAAGCGGGTAGGATCCTTCAAACGGATTTTCTTAAGTCAGACATACGAGGAGACCGCGGTAAGTTACGTGAGGGAATACGAACGCCTAAGGCGGATTCACAAGGAAGTCATCGAATTCATCGACCTAAATGCCCTGGAAAGCAGGTTTGGTCCCAGGAAAGCCATTTCCTTCCTATTAGATGCGGCTTCCAGGGCCTTTGAATCGAGAGTACCTGTTGTCCTCATCGCAAGGGAGGGGATAGCTAGCTTGGATGTAGCCTCAAGGCTTTCCTCTGCCCACATAGCACTAGATGATTTAAATGGAGCCCTCGTTCTCTATGGAATCTCACCAAGAAGCAGGCTATACGGGCTAATCGTGGTGAAAGGAAGGCACTCCTTAATTGATTTAATGTAAGGGGTTTTCTCATGAATGAGAGCAGGAAAAAGGAGGAGATAAAATTCCTTAAGGAGAGCCTGTATGAAGCGATAAGGTCCTCGTTGGAGAGGGTCCTTGGAAAAGTGGTGGCCTCCTACGTCCTTGCAGAAGCTCGGGCTTCCGGATTCAACCCTTTCGACCCCATTAACACTATTAACAAGCTTCTGGCCACGATAAGATCCCTATTCGGCGAGGGATCAGCTGCTCTGGAGGATACCATCGCTGAGGAATTCAAAGCCAGGGCGAGGTCGTGGGTTAGAGAGGAGAACCTCCAAGACGTCCTAAAAAGGCTTCGAAGGCATAGAAGTTGATCTTCCGGCGGAAAGCGATAAATAGCTGATGGCGTAGATCACATTATCCTTATTATGAACTCGCAGAATGGTGAGTGAATTGCTATGCACTTGTGTTCCGTTACCTCGATTATCTTTCTCAACGCAAGCGTCATGTAGCCAGCTATGATCCCCCGAACGTAGTGACTTGCTGGCTCCTGGACGAATCCCTTCATAACCTCGCACTCCCAGAGATCGTAGAACCTCAGCGTTATCGAGTTTTCTGAAACCCTAATTACTTCAGGCCTTCCCCATCCAGCCCCTAAGAAGAAGGCCTGGAGGAGTTCGAGGGCCTCTTTATCCCCCATTTCCTTAACTTTAGCGGCGTGAACCGTGTATAACCTGGTTCCAATCGTGTAGCCGCTGTGATAAAGGAGGGAGTCAACGGCCTTTGGATTAAACACCTTTCTTAACTCCCTAAGCAGTATTGAAAGGCTTGCAAGCCCGAAGAGGATGGCCCTGCTGTCGCTGAAGATTAGGGGGAAGAAGTGCTCGTCCACTATGACGTTCCCCTTGGCCTTAGGGGTGATCATTTGGGCATCTATAACTCCAGGAGCTTGCTTTAGGTCGTTTAGGAAATCAGAAGGGCTCTCAGCCTTTCCATAAAAGTCTACGGCAAGGAATATGCTTGCTACCTCTGCTTCTCTACTACTTATTGATGGAACGAAGCTCACGATGTTAACCCCTCTGTTAAAGGCTACCTGAGATATGCTCGCTGCGACCCCCGGCACGTTCTCGACCTTTATGTGGAAGCCGTATATCCCCTTTCCGAACACCATGTTTCCCAAAACTAATTCATCCAGTTCACGTATCATCAGCATATTTACCTGCTGAAGTTTTAATTCTTTTTGGAAATCCATGTGGAGTAGATCATTATTTTCTTCTCAGCTGGTTTTAACAAGAAAATGATCTAAGGGAAAATGGGTTTCCAGTAGCCCCAACGGACTCGAAAACCGATTTCTCGATCCCCAGATTAACTGAGGATAGCTCCATCTTACGTCGTCTAATAGTGAGTAATAAGGTGTCCGAGGAGAATGCCTTAACGATAATAGTAAGTTGGTGCGTAGAGGTGATTGCATGGACAAATACGGCATCCTAGCGGTGATCTTCTCTCCAACGGTAATAGCTCTGGTGACGATATTCCTCGTATTAAGAGGACATGGAAGCGCCTCGGATTGGGTAGTTTCCCTTTCCTGCGTCGTCATAATCCCAATACTACCCGTCATTATGTTGGCCGCCGCTAAGAAAACGGATCTGGGAGTAAGTGATCAAGCTCAGAGGACTCCTCTCCTGATATTGGCCGTATTAAGCTATCTTGCTGGCTTTTTGTTCTTCCAACTAAGGGGCTTCTGGGAGATGAAGTTCGTTACCCTCTCCTACGCCACAGTTACTCTTGGAGTTACGGTGATAAACGCTCTTTACACGAAGAGCAGCATTCACATGGCGGGAATAACGGGACCTAGCACGATATTAGTCCTTCTTGGCTTTAAAGAGGGAATCCTCTTGTTTCTACTTAGTCCCATAGTGGCGTGGGTTAGGTTGAAGGTTAGGGCACACGACAAGCTTCAGATAGCTTTGGGAGGAGGAATTGCGGTCATCTTGACCGTTCTTTCTTACCTCCTCTGCTCTTAATTCGATTGAGGGGATAGCTTAGCTCTTAAGGGAAAGGTGCGAGAACAAAAATGGAGAGCGAAGATGACGGAGGTAAAGTTTGGTTGGAGGATTCCAAGCTTTCCCGTTAATGGAAGTAAGGGGAGGGAGTTCGTCGCTCAGATAATCGGAAATCTGGAGGTAATTGAGGAGCACTACGATTCCGCCTGGATATCAGACCACTTTATTCCATGGGCAAACTTCGTGCCCATGAAAACCGACGTCCTTGAATGTTGGACCACCATATGCTACTTGGCTGGGATTTTCAAGAGGATTAAGTTCGGATCAATAGTCCTGTGCAACTCATACCGCAATCCAGCCCTTCTGGCCAAGATGAGCGCAACCCTCCAAGTTCTTACAGATGGGAGGTTCTTGCTGGGGATCGGGGCTGGGTGGAAGGAGGATGAATACATAGCCTATGGCTACGAGTTTCCTAAGGCATCAGCGAGGATCAAGCAATTGGAGGAAGCCGTTCAAATCATCAGGAGGATGTGGGAGGAGGACGTCGTGACGTTCAAGGGAAAGTA
>QMVU01000209.1 GCA_003661265.1 Thermoproteota archaeon
ATTGTTTCCAGCTTCGCCGCTTCTTCCCAAATCCATCATATCATGATATACCTAGGGGACTCTGGGAGAACATAGATCAGCATAGAAGCAAATAACGGGATGATTCCAGCCAAGAAAATGGGTCTCCATCCTAAGGACGGGGCGATGACCTTCCCTAAGTAAGAGGCGAGCAACCAACCGAAGGCCCAGCCCGATTCAAGGAGCGCTACTGACCTACCCCTAACGCTAACTCGAGAGAACTCTAGGAGGTAAGTACTCGCGGATACCATGTACCCGGTTGCCCCTATACCCGCTATAAACCTAAGGAAGGTCATGTCCACCCAGCTTCTGGATGCAGAGCATAGAGCAGTTGCAATTGCGAGGATTGATAGAGAGATAATGGAGGATGGCCTCCTTCCCAAGAGATCAGCAACCCTTCCGAAAAGAGATGCCCCCACCAACATCCCAATTAGAAAGGAGTTCAGCAGAATTCCTGTTTGAGTACCTCCAAGTCCCCATTCACTCTTGATTAAAGGAAGCGCGAATGAGATTAGTCCGGAGTTAGAGGCCACGAAAGCCCAACCCAAACCTAGAATGAGGAGCATCTTGGTACCGAAGGGCACTTTCATAAGATCACCTCAACAAAGTTAACTTGATTCCAGTAAAAAGGATGCGATGAACGGTGTCTCAACAGAAGCGTCAGGAGAGTGGAACTGCTAAATCGAGCTTCTATAAACCCGATCTTCGTGAAGGTACTGAGATGGTCCTTAGAAAAAAGTGGGAGCAAGTTGTTATAATTCATCATGGGTCCTTCTGCGCTTTCAATGCTCGGAAAACAGCTACTGAGGACGATTATCTATAGCACTAGGCGTTTAATGTCACGTACATGAGGCATTACGTGGAAGCACCCTCATTATTCCGAGGGATTGGACATCTTTTAGCTTAAATCGTCCTAGGATAGGAGGGGGGAATTTCTAAAAGGTTCGTAGCAGTCATAAAGCTAACAAGTTCTCCCTGAGCTAAGTTTTAAAAAGACCTTCAACTACGAGAAGTTGGGGGTGGCCTAACTCAGGTCGGGAAAAGTTGTAATTACGGCTGCACTTCCTTATGCAAATGGTGAGATTCACCTAGGTCATGTAGCTTCTACCTATCTTCCTGCGGATATTTTTGCAAGATACTGTAGACTGAAAGGATTTGAAGTTGTCTTCGTCTCGGGAACAGACGACTACGGGACCCCTATCCTAATAGCTGCTGAGGAGAGAGGGGTAAGTCCAGCTGAGTTCGTTAAGTACTGGCATGACAGAGATGAGGAAGACTTCAGGGCGATGGGAATTTCCTTTGACCTGTTCTACCAGACCCACTCCCCAGAGAACATCGAGTTGGCCCAACATTTCTTCCTGGAGCTTCTGAAGAAGGGTTATATCTTCGACAAGGAGACGGAACAGTGGTATTGTCCAAATTGCAATCGCTTTCTGCCAGATAGATATGTTAAGGGGACATGTCCGTACTGTGGGGCTCCAGATCAGTATTCGGATGCATGCGAGGCCTGCGGACGAGCCATCGAGCCTGGAAGAATAATAAATCCGAGATGCGCTATCTGCGGAACTCCTCCTGTGAGGAAAAAGAGCAGGCACTACTTTTTCAAGTTGTCGGCCCTTTCCTCCCAGCTAAAGGAGTGGCTCGAGTCAAATGAGTGTCTGCAGAAGGAAGTGAAGAACTACGTCCTAGGATGGATAAAGGAGGGGTTAAAGGACTGGGACATAACTAGAGACATAACTTGGGGGGTGCCGATCCCTCTAGAGGAAGCTAAAGGGAAGGTCCTTTACGGATGGTTTGACAACCACCTTGGCTACATCTCCTTCACACTTAAAGTCCTTAAGGAGAGAGGGATCGATGGGAAGGAGTTCTGGAACTCAGCCCGGATATACCACTTCATAGGGAAGGACATAGTGTACCATCATTACCTCTTCTTGCCAGCTATGCGCATGGCGGAAGGCAGTTACAAGCTCCCTGATTTTATCCCGACGAGAGGGCACCTTCTTCTACAAGGAAAGAAGTTCTCGAAGAGTAGGAAATGGTACATAAGCCTGAGAGAGCTCCTTAGCAAATTTCCGCCCGATTACCTCAGGTACTACTTAACCTCAATAACGCCTTACTCCCAGAGAGATGCGAACTTTGATCTCGATGAATTTAAAGCGAAAATAAACAACGAGCTTGTGGCGAACATAGGAAATATGATACACAGGGTGCTCACCTTTATCCACAGAAAGTTCAACGGAACCATACCCGAACCATCGTCCTTCGACAGGGAGGATGAGGGGTTCTCAGAACTTCTGAGAGAACTGCCACAAGAGGTGGGGAACCTAATGGAAGCAATAGAGTTCGACAAGGCGCTGAAGAAGATAAGAGACTTCTGCGCTGAGTGTAACAGGTATTTCCAGACGAAGAAGCCGTGGGAGAAGGAGGGAGAGACCTGCCTTTACCTCACCTCGAATGCCGTCAAAGCTCTTGCTATAGTCCTAGAACCTTTCATCCCGGAATCGATGGAGAAGCTCTGGTTCATGCTGGGCCTTGACGGCTCTGTGCATGATCAGAGCTGGGACAAGGCAGCTGAGTTTACCCTAAAACCAGGTCACAAGATCAGAAAGCCTGAAGTTCTCTTTAGAAGGATAAGAGACGAGGAGATAGAGTCTCTGAAGAAGAGTCTAATAGGACAGGAGAGTGCAGGAAGCTAGGGACGGAAAAATCGATTTCTCCTTCTTCTTCGAATAGATAAAGGGGAAGAATGGGTTCCTAAATTTAAAAGCTTCAAACAGTGAAAACATAGCAGGATGTCCGCAGAAGAAATCCGTGAAAAACTAAGGAAGTTGGAAGAATCTTTCATAGAGGGGAGGATCTCAGAAGAAACATACAAAGAACTGAAGGCGAAGTATGAAGCTGAGTTGGCTGCTTTGGGCGCACCACCAGCAAGATCAGCTGCTGCTCCGCCGGAAGGACTTGGAGACCTGTTCAGCAGGGCTGCAGATTTCTGCACCAGTAACCCGCTAGTATTCCTCCCACCAGTCCTCTCGGGGATAATTTCAGCAATAATCTTCCTTGCTTTAGGGGTCTCGGCATTTGGCATGTTCAGGGGCTTCAGACCACCAATAGGACCAAGAGGCGGCTATTATCCTCCGACCGGTATATACGGTTACCTAGGGCTAATGACCCTAGCGTCCATAATAGTAATGATAATATCGCTGATCTTCAACGGCTGGACCATCTCCATGGTGAAGCAGGGAGTCGAGCAGAACGTCATAGACTTAAGCTCCAGCCTCTCATA
>QMVU01000210.1 GCA_003661265.1 Thermoproteota archaeon
ATTATCGCCTGATTCATCTCCCTCCTTTGGCATACACGATGATGAAGATGATGGTGGATCTGGTAACTTGTCATATATTTGTTCTGCACTCATGTTGTGGAATCTACGATCATGATTCAATCAGAGTCCCTCGAAAGAGGGATTGAAAGTCTTTGCCTGCGCGGAGTTTACCGTGTCCTCTATGAGAGATTCAATCAGAGTCCCTCGAAAGAGGGATTGAAAGTATTTCTAAGGTAAATGGTTTTTTGGAGCTTTTTCCATTAGATTCAATCAGAGTCCCTCGAAAGAGGGATTGAAAGAAGGCATATAAGACTCAATTCACCTGATAAGTCGGTTATGATTCAATCAGAGTCCCTCGAAAGAGGGATTGAAAGTTAATGCTGGAGTAACTCCCTTAGAAGTTCAGGGACTAGATTCAATCAGAGTCCCCAATTAGTGCCTCTCGCTAACATTAAGAGCTTTCTCAACAGAATAAGACGATTCCCATGTTATGTGGTGATATCGGATGACGGGAAGCGAGGGAGACGAGCACCTCATAGTGAGGAAGATCGAGGCTGGAACGGTCATAGATCACATTCCAGCGGGAAGAGCGCTTGATGTCCTTAGAATTCTCGGAATAACCGGAAAGGAGGGCTACATTGTTGCTGTGGTCATGAACGTGCCGAGCAGGAAGCTCGGGAAGAAGGACATGGTGAAAATAGAGTGGGTGGAACTCAGTCAGGAGCAGGTGGACAGAATAGCAATCGTCGCACCATCTGCCACGATAAATCTGATTAGGAACTGGAAGGTTGTAGAGAAGAGGCCTGTGGAATTGGAGGATAAGCTGATCAACATATTAAAGTGTCCAAACCCTAATTGCATCACAAATTCCGCAGGAGAACACATTAAAACCTCCTTCACTGTGAAGAGGAGAGTTCCATTGGTAGTCGCCTGCGATTACTGCGGGTACCGCATGGGCAGGGAGGAGGCAATATCCCACCTCAAGGGAGCCCTTAAACGCTGAACCATCATTAAAGCCTCCGAACTGTGTGATTTCAGCGATGCTGCCTTAGTAGGGAGCTCTAAGCGAATGGAATTCTAGCTCCTAACAGCTGATCCGTTTAATCCAACTCATCCGCCATTTTCGGCGACTTAGCTAACCCGTCTAACTTGTCATTGAAGCGAGCATTGCTGAGTTTATTTTTAGGGTATAACACACATTATCGAGATGATACCCTTAAGGATCCTGAAGACAGCGCTCAAACTGGCGTTCAGGAACTTCGGAAGAAGAAGGTTCAGAACAGCCCTTACCCTCCTGGGAGTTGCTGTAGGAATCGCTACGATCGTAGCTCTGGTCTCTGTTGCTTATGGGGCGAAAGAACAGGCTGTGAGCTTCTTGAGTGAGGCAACGGACTTCATGATAACCCCGAAAGCTGCCGGAGAGCTTCAGGCAGAACTCCCTGAGAGGCTGATAAAGCAGATCAGGCTATACGCTGAGGTAGAGGCAGCAGGTCCTGTGCTCTCGCAGATGGTCTTCATAAACAAGGAGCTCGGCTGGGCCCTTGGGGTAACCCCTGACACGTATGAGATAATCTACATCCCCCTTAGGGAGGGAGAGGTCTTCGAGGAGGGGGAGAAGGGGAAGATAATAGTCGGGAGCAACCTTGCTGACCAGCTCGACCTAGAGGTAGGGGATAGCGTTAGAATAAGCGCCTCCTCAGACGAGCCCGGGAAGGTATTCGTCGTAGTTGGCGTCCTCCAGCCGACTGGAAGCGTTGTTGACATGGGCTGCTACATGGACTTGAAGGAGCTGCAGGAGATAGTGCATAAGAGGGGAAAGATATCGATGATCATGGTCAAGCTTAGAGATCCTAGGCTCGGGGAGTCCTTCAAGGAGAAGGTAGAGAAGAGGTACCCTAACCTGAATGTCGTCGAGCCAGAGCAGATTTCGGAAAACGTTGGAAAGGTCTTGGACATGCTGAACAGCGTCCTAATTGCAATAGGATCGATCTCACTGCTGATAGGGGGTCTTGGAATAATGAACACGACCATGGTCTCGGTCCTGGAGAGGATAAGGGAGATAGGGATAATGAAGGCCATAGGGGCGAAGAGGTCGCACGTCCTGGTGATATTTCTAACTGAGGCAATGATAACTAGTTTCGTGGGCGGTATCCTCGGCGCCATAGGGGGAGTTCTCATGGCTAAGCTCACTAGCACGATAATACCGAAGATAATAGGCTTCCCCACGCCTTACAAGGTCTTCCCAGCCCTGATATTTGGGCCGATCGCCCTATCAGTTGTCCTGGGGATAATTGCTGGCTTCTACCCCTCATGGAAGGGAGCGAATGTCAGGCCAATAGAGGCGATAAGGTATGAGTGACCCTGTCGTTGAGCTCAGGAACGTCAGCAAGATCTACAGGATGGGCTCCTCAGAAGTAAGAGCGCTAGACCACGTTTCCCTTAAGGTAATGCCTGGAGAATTCATCTCGGTAGTTGGACCCTCCGGATCAGGTAAGTCCACCCTTCTGAGCATAATAGGATGTCTGGCCAGGCCAACGAGCGGTAGGGTCCTTATAGATGGCGTAGATGTCACAGACATGAGCGAAGGGGAGCTCTCAGACATAAGGTGCCTCAAGATAGGCTTCGTTTTCCAGTTCTTCAACCTCATTCCGACTCTAACAGCCCTGGAAAACGTAGAACTCCCAATGATATTCGCTGGAAAGCTATCTGAGTGGGAGATGAGAGACAGGGCCCTTGAACTTCTGGATCTAGTCGGACTTCTCGACAGGGCAAATCACAGGCCATCTGAGATGTCGGGGGGGCAGCAACAGAGGGTTGCAATAGCAAGGGCCTTGGCAAACGACCCCACTCTGGTCCTCGCCGACGAGCCGACTGGAAACCTTGACTCAAAGACGGGGGCAGAGGTAATCTCTCTCATGGAGGAGCTAAACAGGGAAACAGGGAAGACTTTCATAATAGTCACCCACGACACAAACGTGGCTAGGAGGACAAGGAAGATACTCTACATGGTCGATGGGAGGCTCTACGAGGATCCAAATGAGATCCCGATGTTCAAGGAGTTTAGGAGCAGGAAGGATAGGGAGAAGCTCCTTTCAGAGCTGGAAATTGAGGTAGAAGAACTTCTATCCCAACTTCAAGCCGTGAAAGGCGGGAAAGGTGGGGTTAAGGAGCTGAGGGACACCGTCCTTAGGGTAAGGATGGGGGTGAGGAGGATAAGGAGGAGGTTGGACGAGATATGAGGAGGATCTCGGCTCTGGCAGCAATAGCTCTGCTACTGTCCCTTCA
>QMVU01000211.1 GCA_003661265.1 Thermoproteota archaeon
CCAGCGTACTTCAGCTCTGGGGCGAAGTGCCCGCCGAAGTGGGACTCTGCCCATATTCCAGTAAGGGGAGACTTAGAGACAAGAGCGCCCCTGCCACTAGTGTGCCATATCGTCCCTGTAACTGGACCGGTAACCACAAGCAGCATGTTTTCTGGCGAGAGGGGATCCGTCTTGGGACCTACGTGATCCCACAATATGCGTCCTCCGAGGGCGGTTCCTCCAATGTAATCCCTTACGTACCGCTTTGGAAGGGGGACATCCTTCACCTTATGCTGGGATAGATCAACCCAGAGGATCTTCCCCACATATCCCTTGAGGGGGAAGGACAAGCTATCTTCCTCCCATCAGGATGTCTATGACCCTGGACATCTTCTCAGCGGCAGCCCTCCTCTTATGCAATGCGGTTCTATCAGCTTCTACAAACTCCAGAGCTCCAGTAGGGCAGAAAGCAACGCACTGGGGATCTCCTCCACACAGATCGCACTTTATGACCTCTCCCTCCACAGGATCTATGGTTATTCCCCCTATGGGGCATGCGTACATGCAGGACTTGCACTCTATGCACTTGTCCTTATCTATAACCACTAATTCCCTCTCGTTATCCCTGTAAATGGCTTTAGTTGGGCAAGCTGTTGCGCAGACTGGGTTGTAGCACTGAAGACATAGAACCGGGATGTCTATGGCCTTTGCATCCCACTTCACGACGTTTATCCTGGACCTGCTCGGAGCAACCTCCTTGTAATGCTGGAGGGAGCAAGCCAGTTCGCAGAGCCTACAACCCGTGCACAGATCAGGATTTACGATAATCAACTTCCCCATACCTACACCTCCTCAAAAACAAGAGCTCTCGTGGGGCATATGGAAACACACATACCGCACCCATAACACTTCTCCTCGTCCACAACTGGGGGCTTCTTCAAACCATTCTCATCCCTTGGAAGCCTTATGGCCCCGTAGACGCACGATTTTTCGCAAAGTCCGCAGAGCTTACATAAGTCCGCCTTCACGGTTGGGGGGACGCTGTGGAACCTTAGAGGCTCCTCAGGGAGGTACTTCAGCGCCATCCCTTTGACGTCCTCGACCGAGTCATAACCGTGGGACTTCAGCCACTCCGCTATCTCTCTGGCTACCCTCCCGTATATCGTTGGACCTTCAAGGATGGCTCCTGTGCAGATCTGAACTGCAGAGGCTCCAGCCATGAAGTACTCTATCGCATCTTCGCCGCTCACAACTCCGCCGACTCCAATTACTGGAATTTTCACGGCTTTTGCCACCTCAGCTACGACCCTTATGCCTAGAGGCTTTATGGCTGGTCCAGAAAGCCATCCAAAGCCCCCTTTCCCACCTAACAGGGGTTTTCCCGTCTCGATATCTATGGAGAGGCAAGGACCTAGGGAGTTAACTGCCACTATTCCATCTACACCTATTTTCTCAAGCTCCTTAGCAAATTCCTGAAGGTTCAATATGTGAGGACTCAGTTTCGGGAATATCGGGATGTCAACTGCCTCCCTAAGGGCCTTCGCTATTTCTAATATTGGCTTGTAGTCCACCCCGACGTAGTGGAGGGAGAACTCTATCCCATCTACACCAGCTTTCTCGACCTTCGGGCCGAGGAAGGAGAGATCCTCAGCTGTGTAGCCTATGCTAGCTATTAAGGGAAGCCCTGTTTCCTTCGCAATTGCGTACTCCCTCTCCAACCACCTCTCATAGGGGATGTCTGACCAAAGCTCCGCGTTCAGCATACCTCTCGGTATGATGACGTAGCTCGTTGCGGTAGTTATCACCCTGTTCTCCAGGACTAGCCTGGCGTAGAACTCAGTTCTACCCCTATCAACCACGATCATGCAGGGCCTAGGCACCTTTGCTGGCTTAACGCTGATCGTCTTGGCAACTAACCCCCCAGCCCCTCCCCTGGCGGCTTCCTTAAGTGTCTCTCCATCCCTGCTCGGTGGTCCTGCTGCCGTTAGAACGGGATTCCTGAATCTTATCCCGGCAACCTCAACAGATAGATCGGGTACGGTCATGGAAACACCCTTTATGATGATCAAAAGCCTGAAGATTTAACTCATTTCTTAGGTTCTTCTGCATAGGTATCCTGATTCCTTTTTACTTTTCATTACGATGGACAACTCACTAGGCTCAGAGACTAGGAAAACAACCTGCTTAAGTAACCCTAGATTAAGATGCATTTCCACTTAACCCATTTCCTCACTAATTGAAACTTTGTCCTTCAGCCGGAAGCCGAGGGGATAAAGGAGAAAAGCAATGCGATGGGAAACCTTATGAATTCAATGCAATCCCACAGGGACGGTTAACTCATTCCCTGTACCTGCCTGCTAGCTCCCCAAGACCTAATCTCCTTAAGGTCTCGTCCGTTGGAATTCCGGTCCTTTTGTCGCACCCTCTTGCCTCATAGTACTCATCGAGCATCTCATCTAGGCGGCAGACGTTTCCCTTGGCTGGTCCTGTCGGCATCGGTTCCTTAAGGAACCTCTCAGGAAGCGTGTCATCCTTCCTCCTCAGGCCCTCACGGACGTTAAACATCCTTCGAAGGGTGCAGATCCTCTCAGCAGCCAGTCTTAGCGTCCTAACATCTTTGTATTGTTCCATTCCCGTCAGGGTGTGTATTAGCCTGGCCATGTCGTCGAAGTAGAAGATGGGAGGCCATCCAACCTCATACCAGCATATTATGAGGGAATTTCCTATCGCGTAGAGGTCCTCAAGGTCCTTAACGAGGAGTCCCTTGTACTTTGTTGAGAGGGGATCCACCAGGTGCTGAACCTTGTCCTCTCCGTACCTAGCTGCCGCCACCTCCTCGTACCCTCTCTCCTCTAAGCAGGAGAGCGAGGTAAGGTGATCGGCCCCTCTAGCAGCCGTGGCGTGGGTGAGTCCTGAGGATTGATGGGCCCTTCCATCTTGGGCAGAGATCTCAAGGCCTTTCACTTGCATGGCGTACTTCTCCGTCCCCTTTCCTATGATCTGAGAGGCCCTCCTCGTCCCCTCAGCTAACACGTTTCCAAATCCCTCCCTAAACGCAGTTTTCTTAACTAAATCAACTATCAGGTCCCCATCTCCCCACCTGAGTGGTATTCCTCCGGTATCTTCCTCAGTTATGAGCCCATTCTCATAGCACTCCATTGCCCACGCTATAGTCATCCCCATGGAGATGGAATCCATGCCGTAGAGATCGCAAAGGTGGTTCGCCTCGAATATGGCCTCCAAATCGTCCACCAGGCAACACGAACCAAGAGAAACAAGGGCCTCATACTCCGGACC
>QMVU01000212.1 GCA_003661265.1 Thermoproteota archaeon
CAAGTTTCTAATGATAAAAATTTATAAAAAATTGGTTTCCTTTCGTAACTTAGTGGACGAAAGGGACCTCATGATAATTCGAGGGCTTGCTGAGAACGGGAGAATTCCCCTAGAAAAAATAGGTGAGAGGATAGGAATTAGTAGAGTTGCAGTTACAAAAAGGCTGAGAAACATGACGAATAGGGGTCTTCTCAAGGTAGGAGCTATGATAAATCCCAACAAATTGGATTTTAAAGTGCTTTTCATAAGCATAGAAGTTGCAAATTACGAAGATCTGCGGAAGCTGGTTGAAATTTACAAGAACTGTCCAAGGATAATTTCCTTGATCCATGCCGCGGGAGGATATAATCTTCTAGCTCTAATGTATGCTGAGGATGAAAGGACACTAATGAGCATCCTAAGCGGTTGCTCGATAAGGACTAGGAAAGAGGTTAGAAGGTCTGAAGTAAGCGTTGGCCGCTTTATATACCCTAAGTACCTTCCAATTACCCTGTCCTCTGGAGGGGAGGACGAAGTTACTCCATGTGGACTTTCATGCGATAAGTGTGAGAGATATAATGCAGAAGAGTGCATTGGATGTCCGAGTACAAGATTCTACAGGCCCATCTGGTTTCGATCTAGGAAAAAGGAAAGGGTATAGGTAGGTGTTCCTTCATGAATTCATTCTCATTTTGCTATTATAGTCATGCCCTCAACGACTACCTTCGGTGTCACAAAGTTTCCTACCTGCCTTGCCTCCTTTCCCATGAGCACTATCTTCTTTAACATTTCATATGCGTTTCCTGCCATCATCACTCCCTTAACGGCGTGAGTTATCCTTCCTTCCTTTATCCTGAAAGCTGGAGCTAAAGCGACTGAAAACTCACCTGTCTCAGGATTCGATTGATGGGCTCCTTGAACCTCCCTTATGTAATACCCATCCTTTACTTCCGAAATGAGCTCCTCCTCCGAGGCATCCCCTGGCTCGATTACTATGTTTGTCGGGTTTATGGAGGGAACCGTTCCATATCCTGGCAAGCCCAATCCCCCTCCTCCCCTCCTTGCGTTTCCCGTGCTCTCCTTCCCTACGAGCTTAGCCCAGTAGTTGTCGTAGATGAACCCGGAAAGAACTCCCCTCTCGATTATTGGAGTCCTCTGGCAGGGAACTCCCTCCAAATCCGCCTTAGCAGAGTAGAGGCCCCCAGGGAGCGTTCCGTCGTCGTAGATGCTGAGTATCTCGGAAGCAACTTCCTCCCCTACTTTGTTCTTGTAGGCGCTCTTTCCCCTGTAAACGTTGTCTCCCTTTATTGCTTCAACGAAAGTGTATGTTAAAATGCTCTGGAGAGCGAACGGATCCAGAAGAACCTTGAACTTCCCTGACTCAGCTGGACCTACCTCCGTTGATTTTACCGCAAGGCTTCCTGCCTCCTTCCCGACCCACTCGGGGTCTACCTCGTACTTCCTGCTAGCGCTGAACTCGAAACACATGGGGGAAACCTGGGCCCCCTTCCTAGCCATGGCAGCAAGGTATGTGGCGACGGCCGTCCCCTTATCGTATACCTCCACCCCATGGCTGTTGACGCAGAAAAGCTCGACGACCTGAACCTGAGTCCCACCAAATGCTGGCAGAACGTTCGGTCCTGCCCCGACAGCTGCCTCTATTGCCCTTTGAGAGAGCTCCACGGCAGTATCCGATGTAAGTTCCTCTACCCTCCTGTCGTACGTCTCTGGGACCGATGGGTAAGGCTTTGGCGACGGCAATGACCTCCAATTTTCGTCCCTTGGACTTGATTTCGCTGCTTTTAGGGCCCTATTAGCCATTTCCTTTGCGCTTTCCTCTGTCAAGATGTTCGTGAAGGCGAAACCTATGCTTCCATTTAGGATGGCTCTAACAGCTATGCCAACGTCAGTTATGTCGTTACAGCTCTTTATCTGGCCCCTCTCTATCTCAGATCCCATGGTCCTTCCACCAAAAACTAGAGCTTCCGCCTCGGAGGCTCCTAACTTTATCGCTTCCTCAACAGCTTTCCTGCACAAATCAAGGTAAGAGCTCATCTCAATACCCTCCTATTGTTATCTCCTTCACCCTGATGTGAGGCCCTCCTGAGGATACGAAGGCGGACTGGCCCTTCCCGCACCTCCCGCACTCAAGGCCGAAGTCCTTCCCGCACGCGTCTATTTTCGCCAGGGTCTCAAGGGTGTTTCCCGATATGCCGAGGTTCCTTACTGGTTCCCCAAGCTCCCCGTTCACTATCTCAAAGGCGCTCTGGACCCCTACCGTGAAAGTACCGTCCAGGTTGGCCTGTCCTCCCCTAAAGGCCTCAAGGTAATAGCCGAACTTTATGTCCTCCAGCAACTCCTCGAAGCTATAGTCGCCCCTCTCAAAGCAGGTGTTCCTCATCCTGATTATGGGAGGAACTCTGAAGTCCTGGGCCCTCGCGTTCCCAGTAGGCTCGACTTCCATCTTTGCCGCAGTTTCTCTGTTGTGCATCAGCCCTACTAAGACGCCCTTCTCTATGAGGACGGTCTTCCTTCCAGGTACCCCCTCGTCATCGTACTTTATGTAGCCAAAGCCCTCCTCCATAAGGGCATCGTCGTATATGGTTACCACATCGCTTGCTATCTTCTCCCCAATTTTCCCCATTATGACGCTGCCAGCCAGCGTCAGGTCGGCTTCGCAGAGGTGTCCAAGGGCCTCATGTGCGAGCACTCCCACGATATCCGTCCCTATTACGGCCGGAAACCTCCCTCCCTTCGGGGTCTTGGCCTCAAGCTGCTGAATAACCCTCTTGCAGACCCTGTTTGAGATTACTTCTGGGGTCTCCTCGTCGAAGAGCTCATAACCGTGAGCCCCTAGCTCGTCCCTCGCGCTTGCCATTATGCCATTTGCGCTGCCGGTGACCCAGCAGTAATTCCAAACGTAGTCCTTCCTCTGCTCCACGTAAGTTCCGTCTGTTGTAGCTATTATCTCCTCCGTTGAGATGTCTGCATACCTTATAGTCACGCTCTTTATCCTGGTATCGTACTTGAAGGAAAGCCTGTCTATCTCCAAGAGGTTCGAGAGCTTTTCAGATATGTCTACCTTAGATGGGTCCTTCTTGGCTAAAGATCCAACCCTGTCCTCTACAGCCTTAACGTCCGCCAGCCTCACGGGCTCCCTTATGATCTTGCTCGAAGCCCTTGCCATCCTGAAAGCCGACTCCGCGGCCTTCATGAGATCCTCCTTCTCCAAGGAGCTGGATACGGAGAAGCCCCATGCGCCATTTACA
>QMVU01000213.1 GCA_003661265.1 Thermoproteota archaeon
TATCCTATTATCGCATTATCAATAACCTTCGTCTCACTTGTGTGAAATCCCCTTCCTATCCACTGCAGAATTATATCTCTCTTTCTAACGCCTATCCTCCATATGCAACGGTAAACTTTCTTGAACCTTCGCTCTAACTTTCGCTCTTCCGAACAATAGGGAGGATTATAACCATAGACAAACTTTAACGTATGCTGGTTATCGATAGGAGGGATTAGATCCGGCAATAAATGATGGAGGGCTTTGCTAGCAGCAATAAGTTGCGTTCTAGCTACACTCACTTTCAGATGGGAGATTATGGTCCATAACTCATTCGCCACATTTTCAAGCTCTTCCTCAGAAAGTAAGGTTAACTTAAGCCCTTGTAGGTTAAGTATTTTGTCCTTTTGTGCTTGAAGCGTTTCCACGAAATCGGTAAATTCAACTAGCTTAGTTTTCCCTTGTCCCATTCGGTGCATCCCCCACGAGGCTAATGTCGCATATAGGTATTCGAAGAAAAGCTCGTCCTCAAGGGCTCTAGGTAGCCCCAACGATCTTAACCTCTCAAGGGTCCTCAGGTGGAAGTACACGCTAGGACCCGTGAACGGGTTAAGTTCATCGAACTTCATCAGGTAAAACTCGAAATTACCGCAAAGTTCTTCGATCCTACTTTCCGACCCCATGCCCCTAGGCATGTTCCCACCTCAGTCCGATCTAACCCTGATTTTCCCAGTTAGTAATAGGTTCATCAGGGCCTTCTTCACTCTCTCAAGCTTCATTTTCTTACGCTTTTTCTCCTCTAGGACGGTATCAACAGAGGAGAGGATTCTGGCTATACGCTTCTGCTCATCGAGGGGAGGGAGAGGTATTTTCACACGAAGAAGCGTTTGTTTAGTTATCTTAGGCCGGGTGCTTCCTGTGGCTATTTTTTCCCAGTCAAGCTTTTTGAGAGCATAATACAGGAACTTAGTGATAACTAAAGATGAAACTTTAACCATCCATACATGGTTATTCGCCCAGAACCTCCCGTTAAAGTAATGGATAGCCCCGATAGACCCGTCTTGAGCCACAATAACGTATTCTCCCTCGAAAATGTAATCATGAACATAGTCTATTATTCCATTAGCACCAAAATAAGGATACGGTCCTGGAATCCTATCCTGCTGCTTGACGGGAATTCCTGTTTTACACTCAGCTACTACATTCTTTAGCTCAACCACTTCCCACTCTACTGGTATCCTCCCTATCTCCGTCTCCTTGAACTCCTCGTGCCCTATGCCCTTGGTGAGGAGCTCCTGCATCAGCCCCTTCTTCAACCGCTCCCACTTGGCGATAGAGGCATCAACGGCCTGGATGGCCTCGTCCACGGAGTAGAGTATTCTGGCTATGAGCTTCTGCTCCTCAAGAGGAGGGAGAGGGATTTTGATAGATAATAGTATCTGCTTTGTAACTTTGGGGCGTGTGCTCCCAGTAGCTATATGCTCCCATGGAACCGTCTTAAGGACATAGAATAGGAAGCGATGATGTATTTTATCAGGGTCGCATCTTAGAACCCACACATGGTTATTCGCCCAGAATTTACCAATATAATAATGGATAGCTCCTATCGACCCATCTTGTGCCACTATCACGTACTCTCCATCGAAGATATAGTCATTAACCCAGTCGATTATACCATTGGCTCCGAAATATGGGTACGAGCCCTTGACTCTATCCTGTTCTTTGACTGGTATGCCGGTTTTACATTCAATAGCCACGCTGTCTATTCCCGTAACTTTCCAATCTGCTGGTATCCTCCCTATCTCCGTCTCCTTGAACTCCGTCTCCCTATAGAGCTTAACCACTTCTCATCACCTCCAGTATCTCCCTCACGTAGCCAAGTGCCTCCTCTATGGCCTCCTTCTCCCTGAGCTCTATCTCGTGGAGCTCCTCAAGCTCCTTGGCCAGGTCTATCTCCTCTTCCTCCTTTCTCAGGGATACGTAGAGCGTTACATTCAGGTCGTAGTCCTTCTCCCTTATCTCGCTGAGCGGGACCACCCTGGCGAAGCCATCAATGTCCTCGAAGCGCCTGTAGGCCTCGACTATCTTCCTTATGTGCTCCTCCCCAAGCCTGTTGAGCTTCCTTATCTCCGGGTGCTTCTCGAACTCCTGCGATGCGTTGATGAACAATATCTTGCCCTTCCTCTCCTCGGGCTTGTTGCGGTTCAGTACCATGATTATGCCGGGGGCCATGGTGTTGTAGAACAGCTTCTCAGGCAGCAGGATTATGGTCTCTATGAGATCCTTGTCCACGAAAGCCCTCCTAATACGCTTCTCCTTACCGCCTCTGGACAGGGCATTTCGATCTAACACAATGCCGACCTTCTTCCTGGCATGGTAAAACATGAGCTGGATCCAGGCCCAGTCGGCGCTACTCTTGGGTGGGAAGCCCATTGTGTAGATTTTCCTCACACGGGGATCACTAAGCTTCTCTTCGCCATAGTTCTTTTGGTTCCAGGGAGGGTTAGCTATCACGTAATCAGCTCCACCGAACCTAGGGTTAGTCAGGCTATCGCCCACATGAATGGTGTAGCCCCTTATCCCGTGCAGCATCAGGTTCATCTTGGCTATTATAGCGATGATCTCGTTCCTCTCCTGGCCGATGAGCTCAAGAGAAGGCTCTCTGCCATTCAGCTTCTCCCTCACGTAGTTGTAGGCCTCTATGAGCATAGCTCCAGAGCCGCAGGCAGGGTCAAGAATCACGCTCCCATCCTCTGGGTCTAAGAGCCTCACTATGAGCTTGATGACCTCCCTAGGCGTGTACGTCTCTCCTTCCTTTGCCTTCGTGGGTGCGAAGTAGGACAGGATCCACTGGTAGGCATCACCAAGGGCATCATAATCCACATCAGCGAAATCATAAGTGTTAAAGAGCTGGACTAAGCCCTCAAGGATATGCATGGTGTCCTCCCTAATGAAGCCCAAGAAGCCTAGGACCTCGACTAACTTCTGGAGGTCGCCGAGATCCTTATTCATATCAGATATCTTTTTTATGGCGTTTGCTATCTCCTTAATGGTCTTCGGGCTCTTGGTGACTTCATCCCAAGTGTATAGCCTGCCCTCGCTCTCATCATAGAGAGCCAAGTAATCCACGTTGGCTATCAGGTACGCTTCCTCATCAGAATAGCCCTCTCTCTTGAGCTTCTCCACCAGCTTGTTCCACTTATCACTAACGGCCTTGTAAAAGAGGAAGAGCAGGAGGGTCCTGTAGTCGACA
>QMVU01000214.1 GCA_003661265.1 Thermoproteota archaeon
CTTCTGCTTACTGGAAAGTACTTCTTCAGGTTCCTAACCTCCAATATCCGCTCGGACAAGGCTACTACCTCCTCGAAACCCTGTGACAGGAGACAAACCTTCCTTCCTCAACCTTAACGTACTCGGGCTCCTCCTTCCTGCATATTTCCATGGCGTAGGGGCACCTCGGGTGGAACCTACACCCTCTAGGAGGATTCAACAAGTTCGGTGGGCTCCCAGGAACTTCCACGAACTCCTTCCTTCCCCTTATGCTTGGAAAGGTCCTTACGAGGAACTCCGTGTAGGGATGAAGGGGGCTCTCGTATATCTCCTCTATTTCCCCCGACTCGACGAGCTTCCCAGCGTACATAACGCCCACCTCGTCGCACAGCTCTGCCACGACAGCAAGATCGTGAGTTATTAGCATGGTGGTAAGCTTAAGCCTCTCCTGCAAATCCTTTATGAGTTCAAGTATCTGGGCCTGCGTTATCACGTCTAGGGCCGTTGTAGGCTCGTCGAATATTGTGAACTCCGGATTGCATGCGAGGGCCATGGCTATCATAACCCTCTGCCTCTGCCCTCCGCTGAGCTCATGCGGGTAGTAGTCGACCCTTTCTGTAGGTATTCTGACGAGAGAGAGAAGTTCCATGGCCCTTTGCCTAGCTTCTTCCTTATCCACATCCTCATGGAGGAGAATTGCCTCTGCTATCTGATCACCGACGGTGAAAACCGGGTTGAGAGCATTGAGGGATCCCTGAAAGACTATGGAGATTTTCTTCCACCTTATCTTTCTCTTTAGCTCCTCCTCCCTCATCGAGAGTAGATCAATCCCGTTGTACCTGATCTCCCCTCCCACTACCTCTCCATTTGGAGGGAGCAATCGGGTAATTGCCAGGGCAACCGTGGTCTTACCGCATCCGCTCTCCCCAACTAGCCCGTAGGACCTTCCCTTCCCTATGCTGAAGGATATGCCATCTACAGCCTTAACGCTCCCCCTAAGGGTTGAGTAGTAAACCTTCAGGTCCCTAATATCCAGGAGCATACCCATCACATTCTCACTGCCTTTAATCTGGGGTTGAATATCTCATCCAGAGCGTTTCCCAGAAGCACGAAGCCTGTCCCCGTTATCATGATGGCTATCCCTGGGAAGACTATCCACCACCACGCCCCCCTGACGAGGGCGCCTCTAGCTTGTGCATAGTAAAGTATTATCCCCCAGCTCACGACGGTAGGGTCTCCCAGTCCCAAGAAGCTTAGTCCAGCTTCTGAGAGTATTCCTCCTACCACCGACATGATTATGTAAATCAGGGCTATTGGGAAGACGTGAGGAAATATGTGGTTAAATATGTTGTAAAGGGGACCTGCCCCTAGGGCCCTCGCCGCCTCAACGAATTCCCTCTCCTTCAATGAGAGGACCTGGGACCTTATCACCCTCGCCGTTCCCGTCCATCCGACTAGCGCTATAACCAGTATTATGTTCCAGACGCTCGGCTTCGTATAAGCTACCAGTATTATGAGGAGGGGAAGGCTGGGGATTATCAGTATGATGTCGGTTATGGAAGATAGGACGGAATCGACGGCTCCTCCCATGTAACCGGCAGTTATCCCTATAAAAGTCCCTATGAGAGTTGATGAGATGGCTGATAGGACACCTACCATGAGGGATATCCTGCTTCCGTAGACTATCCTGCTGAATATGTCCTGTCCAACATCGTTAGTCCCAAATAGATGCTTGGATGAGGGAGGAAGCCAAGCCTCCTCTACGTTGAACTTCTTTGGGTCGTAAGGGGCTATGTACGGGGCCAATATAGCCATTACAGCTATGGAGACTATGATGGCAAGGCCAACAACCCCTTTCTTGTTTGCTTTAAACTCCAGTAGGAACCTCTCAAACCTCCTTACCGCAGCTCCTTTCCTCCTGAACAAGATATCACCTCACTCGTACCTTATCCTCGGATCTATAAGCCCGTAAATCACATCTATGATGAAAAGGGCAATTATAACGCAGACTGAGGTGATGAAGAAACCAGCTTGCAGCAGAGGATAGTCCCTGTTCATGACCGCTTGGTAGAGAAGGGTTCCCATCCCGGGAAGCCCGAAAACAGTCTCCGTAAGGACAGCACCGCTAACTGCAAATCCAAGGTTTATCCCCGTGTTGGTTACTATGGGAAGTATTGCGTTCCTAAAAGCGTGCTTGGCAACAATTTTCCACTCAGAAACCCCTTTTGCCTTAGCTGTAAGTATGTAGGGCTCTCCAAGGGTCTCTAGCATTGAGCTCCTCATTAGGAGGATGGTGCTCGTCATGTAGAAGACCACCAGGGTCACTAAAGGGAGGAAGTAGTGCCACAGTATGTCCTTGACCTTCTCAAAAGTGCTCGTGTAGATCCTGCCAGGGGTTATGGCGCCGCTTAGGGGGAAGAGATCGAGGTGGTAAGCGAAGACAAGGATGAGGATCATGCCAACCCAGAACGCTGGCAAGGACCTAGAGGCTAGGGCTGTCGTAGTTATGGCTAGATCCTTCCCTCCCCCTTTCCAGGCCGCGTACATCCCTATAAGTACCCCTATAGACGTTGAGATTGTTATGGTGAGTATCAGGAGGAACAGGGACCAGGGGAGGTTTCTTTTGATCACACTGGAGACGGGTTCCGGGTAGAAGGTGTAGGACACCCCGAACTCCATGTGAATCAAGTTCAAGAGGTAGTCCTTAAACTGCTCCCATAGAGGCTTGTTCAGCCCGTAGATCTCCAACATTTTCTGTCTAAAGCTGGGGGTCAGCCTTGGATCTCCCGTGAATCTAGTTATAGGACTTCCCGGCATGGCCCTTGGTATGACGAAGTTCAGGATTACCAGGACTATCAATATTAGGAGAGCTCTAAGGGCTCTTTTGATGAAGTACCTTCCACTAACTCTCAATTAGATCACCAAAAAAAGGGAGGGGAGTGAATATCTGTCACTTCCTCTTGAGGGCTAGGACTGCTCCAGCTATAATTGCGATCACGGCTATAACGGCTAAACCGTACACCCAGGTTGGAATTACCTTCTTCACCTCTACTACGGGCTTCGTGATAACCTCTCCTTTCAGGTGCAGGTTCATCCACGTGTAGTAGTTGTTGTAGCCGTATCCCATCACGAAGGTCCAACCCTCGAATTGATCTATCCTATAGGCGAATATGTCGTAGTCGTGGACCAACGTGTAGTACGGCAGTCCCTTAGCTATGAGCTCCTGCATCTTGAAGAC
>QMVU01000215.1 GCA_003661265.1 Thermoproteota archaeon
ATTGTAGAGGGATATAGAAGTCGGGAAGGGAGCCTCATGAGGGCCCTTGCAAACACGTTTCAGGACTGGGGAATCCCGACGCCTGCTAGCATAGTAGAAGTTGCTGTTGCAACGAAAAATGTCTTCATAATAGGATCTGGCGGTGTTCGCAGCGGATTAGATGCTTCTAAATGCATTGCTCTTGGAGCAGATTACTCAGGAGCTGCCTTGCCATTTCTTAGGGCTTATTATGAGGGAGGGGTGTCCGCAATCCTCCAACTACTGAATCAATTTATGATTGAAATGAAGACAGCTTTAGCCCTTTCTGGAACATCAGATATTTCCCAATTTAGGAGAAGAAAAAGATTTGTGCTTAAGGGAAAGTTATTGGAGTGGATTACATACAGGAACTTGATGAGAGAAGTGTGTTGGGATACGTGTTACTTTTTATAAGGAGAAGGGGGTTGGACTGAATATCTTAACGGAGGGAATGAAGGATGAACCGTGGTGACAAACCCTTCTATGTCAAGTATGAGGTACCCGAGGAGTTAGTTTCTAAAATATACGAACTAGTTGAGCTTGTAAGAACTACAGACGGAAAAGTCAGAAGAGGAGTGAATGAAACAACAAAAATGGTAGAAAGGGGAGAGGCTCTGCTTGTAATAATTGCCGAAGACGTAGATCCACCTGAAATAGTTGCACATCTGCCCATTCTATGTGAAGAGAGAGACGTGCCCTATACATACGTTCCTAGCAAAAGGGAACTCGGTAAAAGAGCGGGGATAGATGTCTCAGCATCATCTGTTGCTATTACAGATCCTGGTCAGGCAGAAAACTTGTTAAAGGCCATCATCGATAAGATTAACGAGCTTAAGTAAGCGGAAAAAATAAAGAAGGCGACGGTTAATTCCTCTTGGTGATAAAAATGTCGGAAGATGAAGCATATCCAGCTGAAGTTGTAGAGATAATTGGAAGAACTGGTGTTGCTGGCGGGATAACGCAAGTTCGTGCTAAGATACTTGCTGGAAAGGACAAGGGAAGGGTGCTTACTAGAAACGTGGCTGGTCCAGTGAGAGTTGGGGATATTTTGTTACTCAGAGAGACGGAAATTGAGGCGCGCAGGTTAAAACCAAGATAATTCCTCAAGTTATTGTTCCTAAAAGTGGAAGGTGTGTAAGTTGGCTGTTCTCATAAGGAGATGTGCCTTTTGTGGTAAAGAGGTTGAGCCAGGTACTGGCTTGATGTATGTCAGGAATGACGGTCGTATTCTACTCTTTTGCTCGTCTAAATGTTCGAAAAATGCCTTAAAGCTTAAGAGAAGCCCCGAGAAAGTTAAATGGACTCTAGAATATAGAAAAAGAAAGGAGAGGTTTCTTAAGGGATGAACAATACTTCTGAGAACTTAATTAGTCAAAATGAGAGGAACGATACCAAGTTTAGACAGCCCATCGTAGCAGTTCTAGGTCATGTGGATTCTGGAAAAACTACTCTATTAGACTACATCCGTAAGACTCGTGTCACAGCCAAAGAGCCAGGCTCCATAACACAACACATAGGCGCTTCGGAGATTCCCGCATCAGTGCTGAGAGAACTCTGTAAGCCTGTCTTCTCTCTTCTAGGACTTAAGTTTGAGCTTAAAACAAAGGGTTTATTGTTCATAGATTTGCCAGGGCATGAAGCATTCACAAACTTGCGAAGAAGAGGTGGGTCCGTCGCAGATATAGCTATATTGGTTATTGATGCTTTAGCAGGCATCCAGCCTCAAACCAAGGAATCCATTAATATCCTTAGAGAACGTAGAACTCCATTTGTCGTCGCGTTAAACAAGATAGATTTATTAAGTGGATGGAAGTCCTTTCATGGCTCCCCATTTATTGAATCTTTTGAAAAACAAAGCTCAAGTGCCCAGATAGAACTGGAAAAAAGGCTATCAAGGGTAATAGATCAGCTTGCTGAGCTTGGTTTCGAAGCCGAGAGATATGATAGGGTTAGAGATTTCACTAAAGTTCTCTCCATAGTACCGACCAGTGCAATTACCGGAGAAGGCGTACCCGATCTCCTAGCCATGCTATTGGGCTTAGTTCAGAGATTTATGCTCGATAGACTTAAACTGTCTAAAGGACCTGGATTAGGAACTGTTTTAGAGGTAAAGGAAGAACCTGGATTAGGAACTGTTTTAACTGCTATAATATATGATGGCGCAATCAGAAGAGGAGACACCATAGTTGTCGGAGGGAAGACCGGTCCCATAGTTACCAGTGTAAGGGCCTTACTTAGACCAAAACCTCTAGTAGAAATCAGAGTTACTCCCAAGTCCAAATTTCAGAATGTAGAGGAGGTCAAAGCAGCTGCGGGCATTATGATAGCAGCTCCAGGTTTGGATGCGGCAATAGCCGGATCCCCTCTGGTTGTTGTTAGGGATCCCAGCACGCTTGACAGGATAAGGAAGGAAATAAGAGAGGAGATAGGGGAAATTTTGATTTCCACAGACAAAGCTGGTATCATAGTCAAGGCAGATACCCTTGGATCATTAGAAGCTTTAGTTAACCAGCTTAAAGAGAGAAAGGTACCGATAAGGAAGGCCGATATTGGAGATGTAACCAAGAAGGATATCTTTGAAGCGGCTGTTGTAAAACAAGAAGATGAAAAATATGGAATTATATTGGCTTTTAACGTAAAAGTCCCAGGCCCGCTAAAGAAAGAATTAGAGAAAAATAAGGTGGCCCTAATAGAGGACGTTGTTATCTACGGATTAATTGAGAAGTTAGAGAAGTATTTAGAAAAACTTCGAGAGGAAGAGAAGCTTAGAGTACTGTCCAGCTTAGTTTATCCCTGCGAGTTAGAGGTTCTTCCAGGATATGTTTTTAGAAGAAGCAATCCAGCCATCGTTGGCATCAGGGTACTTAAAGGGAGACTAAGGCCGTCAACTTACTTATTAAATGAAAGAGGAAAGAGAGTAGGTATCGTAATGGAGATACAGGATCAGGGAGTGCGGAAACCCGAAGCCATAGCGGGTCAGGAAGTAGCCATTTCTATAAGGGGAGGAACTGTGGGTAGAAATATCAAGGAGGGACAGATCCTCTACTCCGATGTAAAACCAGTCTATGATCCTAAAGCAAGAAGCATCTTTTTTTCAGTCCTCTCTGAAGAGGAGAAGGAACTTTATCAGCGAATTTTGGACCTAAAGCTAAGTCTTGAAAAGGGGA
>QMVU01000216.1 GCA_003661265.1 Thermoproteota archaeon
CAAGCAAATGACGGAGAGGCCAAAGGCTTCTCTGCACGCATTCGCAACAAGCTTCCCATGCAAATATCAGGAAAATTCGAAGTGAAGCTCGCAACAGCTGACAAGCTGGAGTCTGAGGGAGCATCTATCCAGGAAGTTAAGAGGACTAGGGACGGTAAGTACGTTGTCACTCTAGCGGTTGACGTAAAGCCGAATCAAGAGAAGCTAGTCAAGTTATGGTCTGAGGAGGACGTTGACCCCCCGCATCACGTCAGCATATCAACTGACATAAGCTATGGCGCCGCGGCCAGCATAATCTGGGTAAATGTCACAGCCAGGGATGAGGTATTAGGGGTTGAGAATGTAACACTGAAATACAGCGTTGATAATAAGTCTTGGAACTCAGTTCAGTTACTCAGACTAAATGAAACCCTGTTCTCAGGTCGCCTCCAAGTTCCCAGGGATGTATCAACAGTCTATTATACCATAGAGGCCGTTGATGCTGGAGGAAAGGTCAGAGTAGAGCATGGTAAAATAAAACTTATGGCAGAAGAGGTTGAAAGGGAGGAAATAGGACCATCCTACGTTAAATGGAAACTGGTCGCCATCTTGGCTCTTGTTTTGATCATCCTGATCGTTACCATAACTCGGCTGGTCAAGAAGTGATCATTCAAAAGCTTCATGAGAACGAGAGAGGTGCTCCCAACCTCGTAAATTTTAATAATAATGGGCCCAAAGATCACCCTAAGTGATAAATATGAAGAAAAGCATTGCCCTGTTTCTGATTGCCACGTTAATAGCGCCCATCGTCGTGTTAGGTATAAATGCGCAGGACCAGAAGGTTGTGGGAATTGACATAACTCCGGGTAGAGTTAAAGATCTTGATAGTAAGTGGGGACAGACGAACCTACGTTGGCTAGAGGGTAACCTAACCGCTGCAGGCTTCCAGATAAAGGAAATCACAGAGATAACTCCAGAAAGCCTAAAGGGATGTGATGCCCTGATCATAGGGAAGCTTTACGATTATAACAGCGTTTTCTCCGACAGCGAGATTCAGGCGATTAAGAACTGGTTCCTTGAGGGCGGCAAGTTCATCTGGGTTGGAGCCGACAGCGACTACACGGAGCCGTACCTGAACCCAGATGACATATCGTTCAAGGCTGGAGAGCCAAATAGGATATTAGAAGCGATAGGCTCATGCCTAAGGCTCGAGTACGCATCTCTGGAGGATCCGACATGCAACATAGGGGCTGCTTACAGGGTCAAGAGTTATGAGGCCAACAGACAGGGATGGGCAGCCGAGATAACGCAGGGCGCAGATGTAGTGATGTTCCACGGACCTACATTCGTTATAGGTTTCAAGAACGGGCAGTATGTGCCGTTCAGCGAGGTGGAGGGTCCGAACGTCGTCTGGCTCTACAGATCCAGTCCTGACGGAACTGTGGTAAGCCACGACGGAGTCGATCCGAAGGCCCACAGCGTAGGTGAGACAGGGCAGTTCGTTGAGGCAGCAGCTGAGATAATAAATCTTGGGCTGTTCAAGCCGAAGGGCAAGGTTATCGTAACTGGCGAGTCTCTGCTTGGAGACAGGTTCATAGGAACACCGGAGTATCATGGAGAGAAGCTTCAGGGAATGACCTTCATAATCAACGCGTTCAAGTGGGGAACTAGGGTAGAGGGTCCAGTGCTCAGCATGACCATGCTCATTGCCATAATCGTGATAATCATAATAGTCGTAGTAGCCATAGTAGTCCTGAGGAGGAAGTAACTCCCCTCTCTTTTTCTTTTTATTCGATAAATCTTTTTAAGAGCCCTCTCTCACATTCTTGGTAAAAGAATTAAGAATAGGTGAGAAATTTTGGACAAAAAGATAGTGGGGGCTGTTCTACTCGTCCTCCTGATCCTAGGAGGAATAGGGTTCTTCTTGATGAGGAAGGGGGGGCCTCAACCATCTCCCACACCGACCACCGGACCGGGACCTACTGAGGGCATTGTACTCAAGATAATAACGAGACATGCAAGTACCATATGGAAGATAACTAAGGAGACCTTTCTAAATTCGGATCTTGCCAAACAATACAACATAGTTGATTTACGTTTTTACAGCCCAAACTTTGCTCTTTGGCCTGACGTTATCAAGAAAGAAAAGCCTGATGTGGCTTGGGGAGGAGGTCCAACTGTTTTCAACGATCTAGTGGAAAAGGGGCTAGTAGCCCCATTAACAGATCCGGAACTCCTAGATGAGATCAGCAGCATACCAGATGATATTTCTGGAGCTGAAATGAAGCACTATAAGGATGGAAAATTAATGTGGGTGGCTGCAGCAATCTCATCCTTCGGGTTCACTTATAACAAAAAGATGCTTAACGAGCGCGGATTTCCAGAGCCCCAGACATGGGAAGACCTTTCAAGCCCAGTGTACGGAAAGATGCTCCCCTTGCCAGCCATATCTTACGCAAGATCTACGACATCAACTTCTCACAGCAGGATATACCAGATTATACTACAGAAGGAGGGATGGGAAAAGGGCTGGGTCTTAATAGCTGGACTAGCAGCTAATGGAAGGCCCTATGGCGGGTCAGTCGAGGCTCAGTGGGCTGTTCAGACAGGAGAAGTTCCTATAGGGATCATGATAGACTTCTACGGCTATGAGTTACAGCTTCAGTCCCCAGATTTCATCTACGTGATGCCTCCAGGGACCATAGTGAACGGAGATCCAATAGCCCTTCTGTCTACTTCCTCGCATCCAGAAGCAGCTCAGGCCTTCATAAGGTGGGTCCTATCAGCTGAGGGACAGGCTGTCCTCTGGCTAGATGAGCGCATAAACAGGATGCCTGTCAGAGAGGACGCGTTTAGGACGCCAAAGGGTAGGGAGAGGATGGATCTATACGAGAGATACAACCAGACGATAGCTCTACAGGCGATACAGTTCAACGAATCCCTTGCCGGAGCGACCTACTTCTCGATAGCATATTACCTGGATGCTGTTTTCTGCGATACGCATGACGAACTAGTTAGAACATGGAAGAAGCTCGTAGATGCCCTGTATGCGAACAAGATAACTCAAGAAGAGTTTGAGCGGTTCAAGTACGAGCTAGGAAAGCCTCTAACATGGGAGAAGGACGGCAAGACCTATACGTTCACCTTAGAATACGCGATCGAGATAAATGAGGAGCTTAAGAAGAATCCAGCTTTCGCCTC
>QMVU01000217.1 GCA_003661265.1 Thermoproteota archaeon
CTTCGTGGTTGGGGTTGCCAACTTATTGACGTTCTCAAGGATCTATAAACGAAGAAAGGTCTTCTGGTTCCTCGGGTTTTGCTTTCACATTCTCATGTTCATGATTCTATTTGGACACCTGAGAGGTTTTGGTCTTTGGCCTAAGGAGATCTTGCATAAAGTAAGTCCTGAATTCGAGCACTTAATGGTAGAGGTCATCCCACCTTACCTAGGCGTACTTTCTACAGCTCTAATGAGTTGCCTCCTGGTCTACAGAGTAGCAGAAAGGAACCTGAGGCTTCAATCAGGGATAGAAGATTATCTAGTGATAATCCTAGTTCTTCTAACCTTGGTTTCTGGAACTCTTATGAGGCTGCTCCCTCCAGACTCTTTAACCTCTCTTACCATAGAGTTCCTACCAGGTTTCGTCTTAAGGTTGGAGAAAACGCCTAACCTGCCCTCTCTATTGGTTCATCTGATGATAGCCCAGCTCTTACTTATGTACCTATCGTTCAGCAAGCTGATTCACGTTGTTACAGCGTTGTTGACCGTGGCCCTTCACTCCATTGAGAGGACGGCTGAGGGATTTATCTTACCTCGATGGAGTGAAGTTGAGGTAACGGGAGGGGAGGGTTCTCGGAGCGATGCAGCTCCCTCGATCCTACCTGGGAGGTTCCTTCTCTCCCTTGAAAGTTGCGTAACATGTGGGAACTGTGCCTTATACTGCCCAACTTACACATCATCGCGGGAAAGGGTTCACATCCCCAGCGTTAGGCTAAGGAGGATGCTGAGGACCCATAACCTGGCGATCCCCAAGGCCGTGGACAGGCTTGCTCTTGAAAAGATGGTCTGGGAATGTGCTCTCTGCGGGTATTGTAGCGAAAGTTGTCCTTTAGCGATAATGACGGATTTAATTTACTTAGCGGTTAGAGCTGAGCTAGCAAAAGTCAATTTAATTCCAAAACCTCTAACTGAACTCTCAAAAGTCATAAGGGAGACTCATAACCCTCTAGGTAGGAGCAATGATGAGAGAAAAGGCTGGATTAACTTTAGAATCTCCAAGAACAGGAGGAATATAAGGAAGTTCGGCGAAAAAGCGGCTCCTCTTTATGTCGAGTTGAGGGAGGAGGATCTCATAAAGGATAGGGCTGAAACCGTTTACTTCGTCGGCTGCAATGCCTCCTTCTTCAAAGCTCTCTCAGGAATCCCAGATGCAATGGTTCACATTCTGAAGGCAGCAGGAGAGGACTTCACGCTCCTAGGAGGGGAAGAATGGTGCTGCGGATACCCTCTGCTTCTGGCTGGAGATGTTGAGGGCTTTAGAGAGATTGCTTTGCATAACGTAGAGGTCATTAGGTCAAAGGGAGCCAAAAGGGTAGTATTTACATGCGCCGGGTGCTACAGGGCCTTCAAGCAGTTTTACAGCAGGTTCTTGGGCACAAAGCTCGGGTTCGAGGTGCTTCATTCAACCCAGCTGCTTTACGAGCTATGCGCTAAAGGGAAGCTGAAGCCAGTCCATCCGAGGCTTAGGGTAACTTACCATGACCCGTGCGACATAGGCAGGCACTGCCACATATACTTGGAGCCTAGAAAAGTTCTGGAATCTGTAGGCTGCAAGCTCATTGAAATGGAAAGGGCAGGGGAGAACAGCTTATGTTGCGGAGGAGGAGGCCTTCTAAAGGCTTCAAATGCCGATCTGAGTAGCAGAATTTCTGTAGAGAGGGCAAGGCAGGCCTCAATGACAGGAGCTGAAGTCCTAGTTTCCGCTTGCCCCTCTTGCATATTGAGCCTTAAGGAGGGCGCTCAAGCAATTGAGGGACGGTTAAAAGTCCTAGATATAGTAGAGGTCGTTGCTTCCCAGACAGGACTCATCCCTCCATTTAAGTAATGCCTCTGTGGGAACCCTTAATTCCTTACTATTTTCTCCGGGATTCCCTCAAGCCTGACCCTCCATCCACTCCTTTCCATGAGCTCCTCAAATATTTCCTGATTTTTCTCCATTATCCAGGATTCATCTAGGGTCAACACCTTTCTATTTCGCATTATCAGTCTGCCATCGATTATCACGGTGTCCACGTCGTTTCCGTTAGCGGTATACACTAGAAGCGAGGGGATATTGTGCAGAGGCACCATGTGGGGAACCCCAGCTCGAATCAGCACAATATCAGCCTTTTTTCCGACTTCTATGCTACCTACCTCTTTTTCTATACCTAAGGCCCTTGCTCCGTTTATCGTGGCCATCTCAAGGACATCCCATGCTCCTATAGCTGCCGGGTTCCTCTCGATGAGAGGTTGGAGGACAGCTGCGAACTTCATTTCCTCGAGCAGGTCCAGGTTATTGTTGCTTCCAACCCCATCTGTCCCCAGCGAGACGTTGATTCCTATCCTGAGCATTCTCGCGACAGGAGATACTCCATGACCTCCCTTCATCTTACAAACTGGGTTGTGGTTTACCTTAACCTCTCCTTCCCTTAAGAACATCATCTCCTCTTCATCCACAAATACTACGTGAGCAGCGAGAAGTTTCGGATAGATGAGGCCGATCTCCTTCAATAGCCTTATTGGAGTCGTTCCGTAACGATCTCTTATCTTCCTCAACTCAGCCCTGGATTCAGAGAGGTGGATGTGTACCCTCAATCCTGTCTCATCTGAGATACTCCTTACCTCCCTTAGGAACTCGGGACCACACGTGTAGGCGGAATGAGGGCCAATCATGCAGGTGATCCTTCCGCCTGCCTTGCCATGGTATTGCTTAGCGAACCTCACGCTGCTCCCCAAGGTGGTGTCTATGTTTTCCGGACCCCCTTCCTCAAATGCTGCCTGGGCCAAGGAAGCTCTTATTCCAGATTCTTCGACAGCTCTTGCCACAGCTTCCATGAAGAAGTAGTGATCTGCAAAACAGGTAGTACCGCTCTTTATCATCTCCAGACAACCGAGCAAAGAGGCGTAATACACGTCCTCGGCTGTAAGGTTGGACTCGATGGACCAGGCCCTTTCAAGCCAATCCGGACCAGATACGCCGTCCATGACACCTCTGAACAGCGTCATAGCCAGATGGGTGTGGGTATTTATCAGCCCTGGGATTACGATGTGTCTAGATGCATCTATCTCTATGTCCGCAGTAAACTCCTTGCAAACATCTTCGTCCCTCCCAACAGCCACGATCTTGCCATCATCTATTGAAATAGCC
>QMVU01000218.1 GCA_003661265.1 Thermoproteota archaeon
CGTTAAGGCTAGGGCAAGGGAGGTAGATGAGGAAGGAAATGAAATCTACCCAGTTGACTATTCTACCTCAGAAAAGATTGAAGTGAAACCTTTTGGGCCAATTTTCTCCATAAGAGCGGAGCCAAAGGAGGTGGAGCCCCCATTTACGGTGGGGGTGGTGGTCACCATAATGCATCAGGCGCCGGTCCCTCCCTTCAACATAAGCAACCTCACTCTGAGGGTAATCCCCCCGCCCCCAAACGAGCCCAAGGTCATACCCTTGATTGACATATTTGGGAGGATTGTTCTCAGGCCAGGACGTTCTATAAGATTTCCTAGACCAGTTTACGTTGAAATAAGTGAGGAAACGGCCGGAGGAATACGCGAGATCAGGGCTGAGCTGGAGTTCTGGGTCATGGGCATGAAGAAGGTCCTGGTGACCACCACAAACGTGACGGTTATTAAGAAGACTCAGGTGAACATCTCAGCCAACGTGCCGTCTGAAGTCTTGAATGGCAGCGAACTACGCTTAAATGCGGAGGTCGTGAACGTAGGCTCCTTCTTAGCGAAGAAGGTCATAGTGCTAGGGGAATTGGGAGGGGAGAAGTCCGTCGTTGAGGTAGGAGACCTTAGACCGGGGGAGTTCAGGGATGTTGAACTGGTTTTGCCCGTGCGAGGAGCTGGTAACGAGACTCTCAGACTCAGGGTCTTCTGGAACAACATTTATCCGCCGGAACAGGTTAGTAACTCCGTTGAATTCACGATTTTCGTGAAGAAAGGTGGGTTTAGCGCTAGGTCCATCTTACTCCTATCCATCCCACTTCTCGTGGTCCTAGGGTGGTTAATTGGTAAAGCAGTTAAGCGTAGTGCTACCACGTGAAAAGCTTGGAGAGTTAAAGGAACTCCTGCTGAAATCTGGAGGACAGGAGATCGAAAGGAGGAACGAGTACGAGGAATACAGGATAGACCTAGACGGCAGGGTGCTAATAGCTTATTCAACAGGAACCGTTGTTTTCCACGAGGATCTGGCTACCTTTGTATCTGAGATGTTCAAAGGTCTTGGGATTCGGGTGGGAATGGATGAGGTCGGCAAGGGGGAGGCAGAAGGTCCCATCGTGGTCTGCGCCGTAGCCTTAGATGATGATGGAAGGAGAAAAGCTGTCTCCTTTGGTCTTGTGGAGAGCAAGATGTCAAGGGAGGAGAGGACGAAGGAGGTTGCGGCGAGGATAAGGGAGGCAGCCCTAGCCATAGGCACCGTGGTGATCTCCCCTGAGGAGTTCAGGGCAGTTTGGAGGAGAGGCAATCTAAATGAGTTACTGGCTAACTGGCATGCTAGGGCACTTGAGAGCGTTATTTCCTCTCTAAAAAGAGCCGATAAAGTTATAGTAGATTCCTTCGACGAAAGAAGGCTTAAAGAGAAGCTGGAGCCCTTAGCTAGGAAGCTTGGGGCTGAATTGATCCTTGAGAAGGGAGCAGATAGGAAGTACTTGGAGGTCGCAGCCGCAAGCATCGTGGCAAACGAAGTAAGGTGCAGTTTGATGGAGAGGGGCATGAGGTCGAGGAAGTGGAGAACCTCCTAGTTTTAATATGAGGGGCAACCTGCTTCCTCAGATGATGACACCACCCCAGATTGAGAGTTCACCTCTATGATATGCCCTGGGGTTACTGATACCCTTCTTCATACGATGATCAACTTCGTCAAGGGAGTTGGTCGACTGAAACATCAAATATACCGAGAACATATTATTCCCGTAATGAACAAGTTCCTCTTAACCTCCTTAATCACGATAATCCTGGTGATATCGCTTTTTCGAGGGGTTATTGGCGTTGAAGAGGACGTGAGGCCCTTCTGTCCGTTAAAGACGGTTATTATGACTGGAGAGGGTCCAAGAGCCCTCATAGTTTTCGGCGAGAACGCTGCACAGATGGATGTAGAGGCATCGGAGCTCATCGCTGATTACATAATCTCGTTCAATGGAGAAGTGAGGATATTGAATGCCAGCATGGTCACTCAATCAGATCTGGAGGGCAACCACCTCATAGTGGTAGGAGGGCCTGTTGCAAACCAGCTTTCAAGGACGATAAACGAGACGTCAAGATTTTCCATGTTCTTAGGCGAGGACGGGTGGTATCTCAGAGTGAACGCCTCACCAGGTGGGACTTGGGGAGGCAGGTTTGAGGCTGGGATAGTTGGAGCCATGCCAAACCCCTGGAACGAGAATTACACACTAATCTACGTGGCTGGGATAAACAGATACGCCACACTTGCCTCAGCCAAGGAGTTAGTCGAACTCGGGGAGAGCAAGGATTATTGGGCTGTAGTAGTGCTCAATAGGCAAGGTCTTCCCCTGCCCTTGCGCAGTTACAAGATCTACAGACCTCCCCCGCCACCTCCTGAGCTTTCATTCCTGAACGTAACCAAGGAAGGAGAAGTTCCTTCGGGCGTAATCAGGGTTTGGGTCATCACGCAGAACGACACAGGGTGGTACATAATTAGAGGGGCCGAGGAGGACGAATTTCCATTGAATGGGACTTACAACGCCTTCTACCTTGAGAATAACGTGAACCAATCTAGAGCTCTCGGATTAGGAGACAACGTCTCCATATTCCTTGGAATCTACTTAAATGGGAATTCATACCCTCTTGAGGCTCCAGAACCTTGGACGTGGGCCGAAGTGCGTTATAACTCGCTATACACCAACTTCACCTTGTTCGCAGGAGATGGTTACTTGAGGAAGGACGAGCTGGTACCCATTCCCTGGACGGGGGAGAGGGCCTACCTCCAAGTCGAGGCATTGGAGCCCGATGGTAGGTTTGAACTCGCTGTCTTCGAGTACTTGGGCGGGATGCTCATGGGCACGGACCTAGTTAGGTTAAACCTGAGCGTCAGCAGGTCAGGATCTTTCGACATATCTCCCGGACCTGATGGTAGTCCGACCGTCATCAAGTTCCAGATACCATCCTACTCCGTGACTGAGGAGTGGGTTAGGTTAGACCTGATGATAGACTATGGCCCCCAGCCAGATCATTCGCTAAATCTGACCGATACAGGGGAAGTTGGTGATGATGTAAACCCCTGGAATGATGTAGGGCTTCTAATTGAGGCTCAAGGAGGCAAGCTTTGGGTAGTTAGAACCCAGAGGATCCTAGTGCCATTCTGCGAGGGGCTAGTTAAGGATTCCCTGGTC
>QMVU01000219.1 GCA_003661265.1 Thermoproteota archaeon
ATAAGAACCCTGTTGGATTGGTTGATAACCTTCGCTCGTCTCCTCCGGATAAAGTATCTCATGTGGTGGAGGACGTATGAATGTGGGATCAAGGCTGACTTCTGGCTAAAAGAGTTCTTGAGCGAGGAAGGAATGGTCAGGGTTTAGGCCGGAGCCTAGGGTAGGTATTGTAATGTAAATTGTAAGTTCCTCTGAGGCCGAATATTCATTGAGGAGAGCTTTGGAACAAGCTGTCCAAGGCCTCTGGTGGACTCTCAAGATACCTGTAAGGCGAGTGAATAGAAGCCTAATCGAAGAGTCTAGATAAATGAAGAGCCTATCCCTTTAAACTAAAAATCATTGTGAACATTTCAATTCAACGAGAGGACTTAACCGTCAGATTCCAACGAAAAAACTAGAACAATCTTAAAAATGGCTCATGTTAAATTACGAGGATATCTGAAGGATCCACGGTCTGGAAAATTTACATGACAGCAAAATCTGTCTTGGTTGGGGTAAACTTCTTCCTGTTCTTGTCAAATCTGGGGGGAATCTGATCGAGAAACCCACTAATCACAAGAAATAGGGATATCCTCAAAATTAATATGAGCCTAAAAATATATGTGCAACAAAAAGGCAGAGTTATATGATTGAAAATTTAAGGATGAGAATGATGCGGATACCCAG
Organism: Thermoproteota archaeon; assembly: GCA_003661265.1. Taxonomy (GTDB): domain Archaea; phylum Korarchaeota; class Korarchaeia; order Korarchaeales; family Korarchaeaceae; genus QMVU01. Next base: position 667 of record QMVU01000219.1, read on the forward strand.
AGGATTTATTCAACTGGTGATAGGTATTGCGGTTCTCTTATGGCTTCTACAGCTAGCTGATGCAACAAAAGTGTTAACAAGCATTTCAACGGCAAATTCTATATGTGTATTCGCAGCGGCGATATCTTTCATTACAGCCTCAACAATGGTGGCACTTGCACTTTTCGTCTCTTTGAAACGGATTGGTATAAAGATTCAGATGAGCGATGCAATCCTCGCGAGCTTCGGTGGACAGCTCTTAAGCGATATAACTCCAGCTCGATCAGGATACTTCTTGACTTCTTTCATTCTCAACAAGATGGATGGGATTCCCAACAAATCAGGAATGGCATGCGTTGTCACGACTGGTGCAATGAACTTCCTTGTCAAGTCAGCTCTTTCTCTGATATCTCTTGCGTACTTTGTAAGGGTACTCCCGATCAGCTCTATAATCGTGAACAGTCTAATGGCTGGAATCTCCATTTTGGCCGCCGGCGGAATTGGATTGTTAACTCTCTTGTGGGGAAAGCGTTTACCAAGATTTTTTGAGAAGTTTGAGAAGATACCGGTAGCTGGAAACCTGATAAATCGAATTGTCGACTCACTTAATAATCTCCAAGAGGAAGCTAAAAAAGCTCGTGGATCACTTATATTGGTTGCTTTTCTGATTCTGCTCTCAATAATTTCTAATTCTATTGCGCTATATTTTATTTCTGAGTCTCTAGAATTGGGTTCGCCTACTCTCCTAGATTTTATGCTTATTACTCCTCTAGTCAGCGCCTTTAATTTCATCCCTATTACCGTAGCTGGACTTGGAATACAAGAGACAAGCTATGTTATTCTATTAGGGCTTCTGGGAGTGTCAACCGAAAAAGCCGTAGCATTCACTTTAGTAAACAGACTACTATTCACAGCTACCGACATGATAGGGCTTATTCCCCTATTTAAGATAGGAATTAAAGCTTCCATGCTTAATCATGCTGGGCATGAAAGACTAACTGGTAAATTTGGAAACGGTCGGTCTTATGAGGAAAAAATAGGAGAGAGAAGAAACTTTCAGTTTAAGCCTTTATTTGAAGGATCTAAACAATGATAAGAACTAGAAAGGAGAGGCTTTACGGAAAATGACTGTGTATATTTTACTTCCGTGCTATAATGAGGAGCGGAATATTAAAGAGCTAATCTATAGGATCTCTGAGGTATGTCGAAATTTAGATTATAAAATTGTAGCTGTTGACGATGGTAGCAAAGATAAGACTTACCCTTACTTGTGCGCCCTAACTAGAAACTACCCCATTGTTATACTGAGGCATGAAGAAAATAAAGGATTACATGAGGCCTTAAGAACGTTATTGATTTACATTTACAATGTTGCGGGGCATTCTGATTATTTGATCACGATGGACTCTGATTTGACTCATGACCCGAAGTACATTCCCCAATTAATCTCAGCTTGCGAAGAAGAAGAGGCGGATATTGCCATAGCTTCAAGATTTGTGGATGGGGGAAAGCAGATTGGAGTGCCATTACATCGCGCATTTCTAAGCTGGGGGCTCCGCTTCTTCGTTAAGTTTATGCTTGGAATTCCTGTGAGGGATGTTTCAAGCGGATATCGATGCATTCGTGTATCCAGCATTAAGAGAATAATGGAAAAATATGGGTTTGAAAGGTTTGTAGAAGCGAGGGGGTTCGAGGTTCAATTGGAGCTGCTATATAAGCTCTTCCTGAATGGAGCAAAGATTGTCGAGGTTCCCTTTATTCTAGATTACTCTCTTAAAAAGGGTGAAAGCAAGTTGAAGATCCGTCGAACAATTTTTGGTTATCTTCGAACCATTTTAAAATTGAGAAATCTCCGAAACAGTATATTTTCTTTTTAAGCGCGGGATGAGGTTTCTTGGTAGGGCATTTCATTCATGGTTTCTCGACGTTTCTGGTACCGTTAACACTCCTATGCATCGTGAAATACAGAAGGTTTGGAGCAGACGGTATTTCCTTGGCTTTCCCTTGATCTTTCTGTTCTTTCTCGCTGTAGCACTTATCATGAAGAAAAAACTGACTGCTACGGAAATAACGCTGCATTCAATGTTGGAAATTAATCTCGAAGACGACGAGAAAAGGGAAAAAGAGAATCTACTTTACATCTTCTTTTGACCCGTAGTTCTCATAGTTTCTGAAGAACTTCCTGTGGGTTTCAGTGAGCGGGATTAGAAATGATAAGGCGACTCCTGCCAACGATATTATTCGAGGAAACATAGTAACCTCGTCCCATTCGTATCTCAGCTTCACAGTCCGGGTCTGCGGCTCAAGCTTCACCAGCATCCTTGACCATTGATTCTCATAAATCTTCAGAGGACGCCCATTCTCATCGTAGGCCCTCCACGGAGGGAAATAAGTTTCCTTCACAAGGAGGAAATGAGACCTATTGGACGGCTGGTCTAAAATTAACTCTATGCTTTCGGGATTGTTCCTTTTCCATCTCACCTGTGCCTCATCATTCTCGTCGGAATAAATCATCTTG
>QMVU01000220.1 GCA_003661265.1 Thermoproteota archaeon
ACCCCAGCCCTCCCCATCAAACAGGTCGAAGCACTCAACCCTCCACAGTATCTGCCTGTCTAGACCAGAGATCATGAAAAGAGGGATGTCTTCCAGCATTCCAGGCGAGGACAACAGCTTGATGTAGCCCCAGTTGTTTGAGATGTTCCCTCTGATCCAGGAAACGATGAGCTTCTGCAAAGGAGGGAGGTTAAGCTCTCTTGCTGTCTCATACCTTATGTGCTGGGGTGGTCCAGCGAGCGCCATCTGTAAGGGCAGAGAAAGGAAGATTATCGCCCATAGAGAAGCAAGTAAGGCCTTCCCTAGCCAAGTTCTGGATGTTTTTTCGTTCATATTCCCCGCCCAAACAAGAGGACGTTTCCTGCAATAAATAAAAATCGTTACTAATAAGATTTCGTTACACTTCGTTGTAACGAGATCCAGAGACCTGCGCTCAGCCCAGAACCCTGAAGATGACCTCGGTCACCCTTCCATCCGGGGAGAGGTCGACTGAGTCTATTATGACGGGCTTTTTAAGGGACTTAGAGATAGCGCAGGCAATCGCGCTGCAAAAGGGACAACCTATCCTCTCGCAAATCTCGGGAAAGTTAAAAGACATCTCCTTACAGAAGCCCCTGCCTATGACGTCTTCCATCCTGACGAAAACCCTCTCTCCTTCCACAAGGAACTCGAAACTCCTGGAGATTTCCAGCTCCGTGAAGGCGGAAGATATTAAGGAGAGGGAGTAATGCAATTCTGATTCGTCAAAACTCTCTCCTGTGAGGTTTTCAATGGTCTTCAAGAGTTCGCCTCCAGGAGCGCTGAGAACTATTCCTTCTGGATTCCTCAAGAAGGTCCTCCCACCTACGGACTCCTTAGGCAGGTAAAGAAGGGTTTCCTCCTTGGGAATGAAGGCAACGATGTCCTCCTCCAATGGGATGTAAAAGCCCTTCCCTCTGTAACCTCCCGGGCCCATGAGCCTGCTAAGCAGGGAGAGGCTGGAGTTAGTCAGAGAAAAGATTAGCTCCCCCCTAAAGAACCACCTAGGGGTTATGAGGTATGAGAGAGAGGCGAAGAAAAAGAAACCCAACCCGATAAGTCCCAAGAATAGGGAATTCGACCTGATGGCTAGGAACAGGAAGAGGGACCCTGCAAGGCTTAGCGAGACTACGAGAGGGGAACTCCTCGACTTAGGTATCCCTTTCCTCTCCGAGGCCATTAGATCACCCGAAAACCCTCATGATGCCGTAGATGAGTAGGAGGGATATGGCCAGAAGGCCAATTAGGGTAGCGATGAGCCCGAACCTCCTCTTGTCAAGGGGTATCCTCGGCACGGTGGAGATGAACTCGTAACCTATGAGAAGGAATATGGCTAGAAGGCTTATCCAGAGCACAAAGTCCCCGAGGAAACTTTGCAAGCTTGCTAAAGGCTGAAAAACCGGAGGGATGAGGGACAACTTCTCCCTCCACAGTAAACTAGCATCCATTAAAAAGTATCCTCTGATATCATTGAGCCTACAAGAAGGTGCAAGAAATGTCCAGAAGAAAACTCAGCACAGCAGAGAAGCTCATACTTCAATCTGTCAAGGAGTTGCATGCTAAAACTGGAGCAGCTAAGGTGCTAGATATCATAAGATCCGTACAGAAAGGTACTGGGATGAAGCCGATGGACATAATGGAGATCATAATCGAGCTTGAGAAAAAGGGCCTTATCAAGCTAATTGAGGAACCAGAAGTCAGCAAGAGGGCGAAGGTAACAAAGCCTAAATATCCTGAGGAGATCCTTGATCTTAAGGAGAAGGTAGATAAGCTAAGGGATCTCCTGGTTAGGATTTCTGAAAAGGGAGCTTCTTCGGAAATCTCTTAAGATTCCTCATTTATACACGAAAATGCAGAACTCTCATTACCTCTCGAAGTCGACTTCTGCCTACGAGTAAATTTAGGGAAAAGGATAGGAGGACGAAGATAGGTCTAAGCCAGTGAGGTAACTGGGGACTTAACATAAAGGGTGAGAGGAAGGGTATGTTCAGCTTGTCAAGGGCCATGTGTAGGAGGAAGCTCGAGGTAAAGACGAAAACCAACTCCTTCTTCCTGAAGAAAAGTAGGTAGCCAATGTCAGCCAGAGACAGGAAAATCAGGCTGTGCGAAATTCTCGCTGGAACTGAGAGGCCCAACAGGAAGGGGGCGTGATCCAAGTCAATGAGGACGGATGTGAAGACGGAAAATAGGACGTAACCAGGCTCAAGTGTAAGCAGTCCAAGGAGGAAACCGAAAATCCCGTGCTTAACGCTGTCCAACCTCATGGGAGGACTTATTTTGGAAATGGCCGAGGAGACTCTGTCTGGAGAGATCTCTAAGAGATCAAGGAGGTAACTAGGCTTAAGGTAGGCGACTGACACAGCAGTAAAGCCAAGCAAGAGAACTAAGAAGAGAAAGCACCATGAAAGGACTTCCTTGAATTTCATGTTCACAAAGCTAGGCAGGTGAACGGAATATAGCTTCTTCCCCACTTGACGAAGCTTCAATAACATTCGATTAACTTACCAAATTGAAGGGCTTTCCTTCCAGCTTGATGATGTCCGGCAATTTGTCTTGGTGCTCACGGAGGAAGGATATTTCCTCCTTAGAATTCCTAAGATGGTCTGGAAGCATGTGAGGAATCCCATCTATTATGGGGAACCACCTATTACACTTGGGACACCTTAGGACGCCCTCAACTATCTCCTTAGACAGACACTTGGCGCAACTCTCCTTCAACTTCGTCAAATCAAGCTCCTCAAGTCTCCTGCCCAGGAAGCCGCAGTACTTCTCACAAGGCGGTTTATCAGGAACCTTCTCCTCGTGAGGGGTTGATTCCTTAAACACCATCAGTTCTAGAGGAAAATGCTTATCAATCGGGCAGGCGAGGACATCGAGCAACCTGTACTTCATCGTCACCACCGAAAAGGCGCACCACAAGTAGTTACATCAAACTTAAAAACATGAGAGTTGTTTTTAAGGGATAATACATTATCCCTATAACTAGTACCTGAGCTCGTAATTTAGTGATAAGAGCTTTCTAAGAATGCTCTAAAACCGCCTTCTCCTCTTATCTCTTCAAAGACTCTCCTTATAGCTGGATCCTATCAAAAATTATCGGAGAGAACTTCAAGGTCAAGGGTACCCGATCTCATCACATCG
>QMVU01000221.1 GCA_003661265.1 Thermoproteota archaeon
GGCTCCATCACCACCAGGTGATTTGAACTGCTCCTTCCTAGGAATGTCAGCTCGCCTATCCAGCTTACTTCCGACCTCATCGATGGGTATCGACCGCTGACCTTTTAAGGAGTAGGTAAGAGTAAGTAACTGGAGCTAACCTCTCCGGGGCCTTGGGAGGATCATAATGCCCTCTTCTGGATCTCCAAGGCTTATGAAATCTCCCTTTAGGTACAGAAAGCCGACCAAGGCACAGGCAATCGAGTCCAGTTCATGAGGGCTCGGATTCTCACCTAAATACTCCAAATCAAACCTCTCAGTCATGGCCTTTAACAGGAAACCTATGATTTTCCTGCTCTTCGGCCTTGGGAGACCTATGAGATCGTAAAAAGCTCCTGGATAAGTTTCTATGGTCTCTATACCCATCTCCTCCAAGCGCCTCCTGAGCCTAATTCCCCTCTCCGTAAGCTTTCTCATCCCGGCAAAGTTTATCGGGAAGAACTTTATCCTGAACTTCCTCAGCTCCTCGTCGCACTTCCTCACGCAGTAGCGGGAATTAAGCTTCTTACCCAAGGGTAATGATAGAGGTGCGTCTATTGCGGCTACTAATGGGCTGAAAGAACCTATTTCCTCTAAGATTTCCTTATCATCATAAACTTGCTTGGTTCTCGCCTTTCTATCACTTAAAAAGCAGAGGCCAGTTGGCCTGTCCTCACTTCCAGCCAGATCAACGCCTACCACTCGTCTGCTTGTCAACCTTCATGGTTAATTGTGAATTACGGAGCTAAAAAAGTCTTAGTCTTGACATCTCTGGTAAGAGATCCTGACCCATCTCTGAACCAGTAACTACTCTGTTATAGGTAAGCTTTAAGCTATAAGGAAAAACATTTGGGGTTGGCTGAAGAAGCATCTAACTCACTGTTTCGTTTTAATTTTTAAGAAATCCACAAAGTCCTTAATGACAAAATGAACTACATTACAAAACCTGAAGTTATCTCAAATTACTATTCTAGAAGAATTCAGGGTTCATGTGAGGGTTTTAGAAAGGAAATATTGAATTTGTTAAAGTCGTACAGTATTAAGGCAGATAAACTGTTAGATGCTGGGGGAAGTAACGGATCCTTCACGCTTTCTATAGCAGAAACAGTGGAGGCTAAAGAAATCTGGATAGCTGATATTTCTGAATTGGCACTACAACAAGCTAGAGAAAAAGGTATAAACACTGTAAGAGTTGATCTCAGTACTGAAAACCTTCCATTTCCCTCGGAAAGCTTTGACATGATTTCTGCTATCGACTTAATAGAGCATCTATTTGATCCAGATCACTTCCTCAGAGAAGCTCACCGTGTTCTTCGAAAGAGGGGATTCCTCGTCCTGACAACCCCAAATTTAGCCTTTTGGGGAAATAGAATACTTCTTTTACTTGGCTATCAGCCGTTAATGAGCGAAGCAAGCACCGAGTTCGCAGCTGGTTACCTTTTTGTTCCAAAAGGATTTAATCCAGCAGGTCACATCAGGTTATTCACGTTAAGGGCCCTTAAGGACTTACTAAGAGCCAATGGGTTTACGATAATTGCTGAAAGGGGACTTCGAGGGACTGTAAAAAACCCCATTCTGAGAGCCTTTGACAAATTGTTTTCTTTAAGAACCTCTCTTGCTATGGGTATAGGGATCTTAGCATCAAAGGAAGTAGGAAGATAAACCAAATCCGTTAAAATGTTACCTCATCTCTAGCATGTAAACAAGTTCCTATTTGAATATACTGCTTCGTTTTAAACCTCTAGAGGGCTAGGAGAAGTTAGCGCCTGTTCAAGATTCTCCTAAAATAAACTTCCTCATGTCCTAAAGGTAGCCTGCTAGTCTAACTTACGCAGAATCTTCCATCTTAAAAAATAGTTCACCTTTTTATCCCATCTTACCGCCGGTATCCCGTCGAAGTGAGTTGCGATCGGAAGATCCATTGACGCAATTAACGTTGGAGCTACATCGAAATTCCTTACCTCTGCCGTCTTAGCTTCAAGAAATGGCGCTCGTAACAGAAACATACCATCTGGGCTATGATTTGAGGCAGCTATCCTATTTAGCTCAACACCTCTTAGCTCAAATGCGTTGCCGAAGTGATATTTCATTTTAGGCACTAAAAGCAAAGCATAAGCATCCCCCACTCTGATAGGTTCGATGCACTCAAACAGATCTCCAACGTACTTTCCCAGAACCTTGGCGGCTTTTTCCTGTAGTTTCAGATCTCTAAAGTAAACTACAAAAGCGTCATCTGCTTCAGCCGTGTCTAAGGCTACCGAACCCTCCAGTCTATCATATCCTTTAAGATGTCTCCTAGCAAGCTCCTTGACTATGTAAGAGAGGCTTGCACCTCTCGGGGAGAGAAGTAAAGGTTTTGTGATGTACCCTATGAGGTTGAGTTCAAGGATATGAGAAATAATGGTTCTTATCAAGACTTGTGAAGGAATTAGTCCATGCCTTGCGAGCAGCCCCAAAACATTTATCCTCTCGGTGTATATCCTGAAACCGTGATCGGAAACTATGGAAATCACATTGAAAGTTTTCTCCACTTCTCCTATGAATTCATCAATGGAGGAGAATAGCTCCCCCACAACCGCCCTGTATGAGCCTGCTACGAAGGGAAGGTAGTGCATCAAAGTGTCCGGCTCCTTGAAAACCACCCAGAGGAAGTCTGGGTCGGATTCCTCGATGAGCCTCAGAGTTCCCTCAATTCTCATCTCAACGTACCTTTTCAGCTCTAAAGCGCACTTCTCGTCCCCATATCTCGATCTTAGCCTGGGGAGCTCGAAGTACTTCAGAACCCACCCCATGTTTGGGGGATGGACGAACTTCTTAGGCGAGTAATCATCGTGAACAATCACGTGGTTTCTTAAGAGCCAGCCTCTAGGCGGGTACGAGAAGATGTGGTTTATGACAACGCTTTTCAGATTGTTAAGGGCCATAATTTCACTTATCCTAGGGAACCTTATGTCAAGGCTGGAAATAGCCCTGGTCCTCCCTCCGGAGATAAGCTCAAAACCCAGAACCCTATGACGGGTTGGGGCCACTCCAGTTGAGATGCTGATCCAAGAGGGAGGGGTATACGGGGGGACGCACCAATTTATCCCCCTAATTCCGCACGAAGCTAGCCTTAGGAGGTTCCTGAAGTGATCCTTGTAC
>QMVU01000222.1 GCA_003661265.1 Thermoproteota archaeon
CTCGGGTTTTACATATATCGTGTTCCCGCAGACATAGGTTCCCTTTGCGCCTATTCTGATGATAAAATCGTACTTCCCCTCCGTAGTCCACGCCACCTGTGCTGGGAAGTTCTCCTCTATTATCCTGAAGGCTCCCATGAGGTTATTGAGCTTCGTCGGATCGGGAGGATATCCGCTGAGAGGAGCCATGTCGAAGACTATCTTGAAGACGTACTTAGCAACAGGGGGCTTCTGGCCTGTCTCTTCTCTTGAAGGCACATATGGCTCTGGAGTTCCTCCACTAGGAGGAGGTGGTGTTATTGGAGAGGGTCCAGGCGTAGGACCTGGGGTTGGGGGAGGCGGTATATTCGTTCCATTTACGTCTCTAATATCGTCTGCTGGCGGAGCTTCCCTCTCAAGCACTTCCTCTGGAACTTTCGTGTACTTGTAAACGAAGTAGAACATGCCGCCTACTAGGATTAGAGCTATTAAAAAGAGAGCAACAAGGGCAAGATCTCCAGATTCCATCAAATCGCCTCCTTCAACTTAAACAGGACAAGAATCGCCACTATTATGGCGATTATCCATAGCGGATTGATCCCGCTGAAAGTTGCAAGTATTACGCTTAGTCCAGCTCCTGAAAGGATCCAGTTAGTGAAGACGTGGCCTAAGCCAACTCCTACGACATCTCCAGTTCGTATTACGAAGTATGACTTGACCATTTGGGTTATGAAGGGGGAGAAGAACGGGCTTGTCGGTAAGAAGGGCGGTGGCCAAAGTGCTTTGACAAAGGCCTGATAGATTGGTATGTGAAGGTAGGCCCAGCCATGGAAGGCAGCAAATTCGTACCCAGTCATTACTAGAGCCATTAACACGTCGAGAGGACCAAGCTCATCTGGCTCCAATCCCCTAATGAGCGCTATTATTGCGAGATTCGCAAGGGTAAGGAACCCTGAGAAGACGAGGTCCTCTCCTAGCGCTTGAGCTGTGAAGAAGGAGAGGCTATCAACTGGATTTGCGAAGTACGATTGTATCGTCGAAAACAGGGCTCCCAGGGCTGCAATGGCGGTGGTTATGATCTGCGTCAGGGAAGAAGCTGCTGCAGCCATGAACTCGTCCACGTAGTCTGCAACGTAGAAGAACTCTATGCCTCCCAAAGCATAGAGGAATAGAGCCCCTATGATTATCAGGTAGAGGGCCAGAGAACTCATCCACTTCATGTTCTCTGGAAAAGTTTGCGATTCGACGACGAGGTAGGCGAAGCTAAGAACCAGGAGCCCCCAGAACGCTGTCGTAATTAGCAGCTCGTGAACTCCCGGTTCCGCCTCCTCGCGCATCCAGTCGAAGTCAAAAGCCATTTCTTTACTCCTCCCCCCTGAACAGTACAGCAGCCAAGATGATGCAGAAGACAGCAATTGCAGCGAAGATCTTCGCTGCACTCCATCCAAGCTCTACTGGGATTACTGAATCAAGGGGCTCGTCGAACGGAAAGTCTGGGATGTCCCATGGCTGCGATATCGCAGCGAATGCCGAACTTACGTGAACGCTTTCTTCACCAAACTCTAGCTTCATCACGCAGCTTGAGGCTGGTCTTCCAAGGAGGGCAGGGTCCCCCTCCTCTATCTCTGATGAGGAGTAGTTCGCAGCTATTATGGCTGCGAAGAAGCGCACGTAAACTGGCTTCGAGGTATCGATGCCGGCCCTCTCGCAAAGCGTCTTCAGGTCCAAGTTCTCTGCCTCTGGATTCGAAACCGTGCCAACGTATTGGGGTAGCAATGGGAGGAAGTGCGAGAAGTAGGTGCCCTTAACCCTCGCGTTGTGTGGGAAAACATCGCTGCTCATGTTGTAGTTTCTAGTTTTTGGATCGTACCTCACCCTCTCGTAACGCAGCCCCAGAGCGAAGGGAACTTCTATTTCGTTTCCGCTTAATGCTTCTATTGCTTTTATCACGACATCCTTCCTGTTCACGTACTTCCCCTCGAAGGTCTTCCAGAGCTTTCCGTCTGGGGGATCATTCGAGGCCTCTATGCAGTAGACGAAGTAGACTGGGTACTCTATGCTCCGCTCTATGTAGTAATTCAGTTTTATTTTCAGGGCAACCACGCCGTCGTTCTCGTTGTAGAAGGGAAGTTCTGAAGGTGCATTGGAACCAGTACTGACTCCCCCGCCTCCATCCTCATCGACCCCCATCGTGTGGAGTCTGAAGGCGCTCATCTCAACCTGTTTTGCTATGTAGAACATGTTTCCCTCTTTGTCGAGGCCTATGACTGGAGAGGTTACAGTCCTTCTCTCCCTTACGTTCAAAGCAACTAGGGAGGATATTACAGCAACGATGATTAAGAACAGGGCTACGAGCTTCCTCATTCCTCATCACTCACCTCGAAGATTGCATAGAACACAGCTGCTATGAGTGCAAAGGCAGCAAGGAGGAACAGCTTGTCTGCCCAGATAGGAAGGCCTATAGAGGAGCCAAGGCCAACGAAGACCCCCACCGATACGACCCGCAGGGGAAGTGTTTCCTTCGTGCTCGGGCTTCCGGGTATCGTCGGCTCCGTTGGGCTTGGAGTAGTTCCCCCCGTGCTCTCAACTGTTATGGCCCTAGGCAAAGTTTTCGAGAAGATAAGCTCGTCCTTGAGCAGCTTAGCCCTGTAGACTTTGATCTCGAAGGTTAGCTCGTGCCTTCCTACCTCTTTTATGCCCTTCCTTACCTCGCTCTCCGGGATGTACATTACCTCGACTTCCTTTCCTGGAAAGAGCGTCATGGAAGCCTTCTTCTCAAGAATTTCGTAGCCGCGCCTTTCGTCCCTTATCTTCAGCTTGAAGACGAGTTTCTCTGGCTGAGCAAATAAGGACTCTGGGATCGCTGCATAGAGCACGATTGCCTCGAGCTTGCCAACTTCTTTCGTAAACACCGTATTAAGAGGAAAGCTTAGATTGGAGTCCCCTATTATGTCGAGCCTTACTTGAACCTCATCCGTTGCGTACTTAGGAGGATGGAGCATGAATATGAAGAAGGCAGCCAGGAAGAGCAGGAAGGCTAGAGCTATGAATTCTGGGTTTAATATACCTAATAGAAGTGATATGATGCCGAAACCCACCAGCGCTAGGAGGAGGTGCTTCCTTACTTTAGTGGCGTATTGGAAAAGTTTTACATCACTAAGACCAGAG
>QMVU01000223.1 GCA_003661265.1 Thermoproteota archaeon
CCTTATGAGTTCCTCAATTTCGTCTCTGGCTGCAGCAAGCTCTTCCTCAACCAACTGCTTAGGAACTTTTTTGGAGAGCATCCTTTCCAGGGCTGACAAGGCGTCCCCTCTCTCGTTTGATAGCTCGTCCATTGCTTGGAGACCAAGAATCCAGATTTCCTTTCTCAATATTGAGTCTCTAACTGCTTCTCTTACGAATTCAGCCTTGCTTGTATACCCAAGAAGCTTTATCATTTTAGAAACCAATTCGTCAAGCTCCTTGGGAACCTTCACGGTCCAGATCCTTGACATACGATGGTATTTGTGAATACTCTGGTATTTATTCTTTTTTGAACAGCTCCAAAGTACGGCTTTATAAGGTCTTTCAGCAGTTTAATGATTCGTGCTATGCTATACCATTCCTCTTCTACCCTCTGAAGCCAGGAGGATTAGACCAGCTTAACGAAATCTAGCCCTTTTAGCTTCTCAACAAGCTTGCTATCCGAAGTAATGAGGTCAGCACCCTCTTTTTCCGCGGCAGCAAGCGCGCTAATATGATATTTGTATCAAGTATGGCTCTATCTCGCATCTCTATCTTCCCTTATCAGCTCTGCTGAGCTTATCCTCTTAGTCCTCTTCCTTAGCTCTCTTGCTTCCTTCAACATTTTCTTTCTAATCTCTTTCCTCAAACGCTGTTCTATGGCCTTCCTTATTTCCTCTTGCCAATTTACGTCGACGCCGTCCATGAGCTTCCTTAGCTCTACAGGAATCCTTATGCTGTAAACAGTTGTCTTTGACTGTTGTCTTTGTTCATTTTGTAAACACATGAACTGTGTATAAATTCGTAGTCAAATTAGTAGAGAGCGCGCTGAGCTCGCGGCTCATCATCTTCGCATCTAACTTACGCCAAACCCCCATCTGTTTGGTTTTAGAAGGATACAGGATACAAATTGAGCCGAAGATCCTTCCTGAACCTTGAAATTGAAGTCGTGAGTGTGCAGATCCCTACATTTTAGTAAAAGTAGGCAATCGCTGGAACTGAAGACGGTCAGGATGTGATAGCTTTGGAGTGGGAGGAGTGGGAGCGGGAGGAAGAGTTAGAGGAGCTGGAAGATGAGTTTGAAGAGCAAGAGGAATTAGAGGAGCTGGAAGAGAGGCAGGAGGAGTTGGAAGGAGAGTTATGGGAGATAGAGCAAGAGTTAGAAGAGTTGAGGTCGAGGCAAGAGGAACTTGAGCAGAGGCGTGAGGAGATAGAGCAAGAGCTGAGGGGACTGGAGGCTGATATAGAGGAATTAGAGCGAAGGCGTGAGGAGATAAAGGATGAATTAGAGGAGATAAGGTGGAGGATTGAGGAGTTATGATTACACCATAGATCTTTCCAGTATTAAATTGGCGGCCACTGCAAGAGTGTCAATCGATGGTCCCTTTGAAAGGATTGTAGGCTATAGAGTAAAGAGGCGTGCTAGTTCCGCGTTCAAAAACTCGATGTCCTAAACTTTTTAGGAAGAACGAGAACAAATTCCCCGTTGCTCAGAAGGAACTTCTTCATATTCCAGACGAGAGATGAGAACTTTGATATAGTTGTCTCAAGGTGCCTGTATGGAGCAGACATATCGAGACCAGAGCAGAGACCGTTGTGCAACTCTAAGCCTGGAGACTTGGTCTTCATCTGGAACATAGACAAGAGGTCGTTATATGGGCCCTTCGAAGTCGCAAGCCGACTCTTTTACGATGAGGAGGAAGTTGGATGGACGAAGAAATGGCCCTATCGCGTTCTTATACGGCCCTGGGGATCCACCATCTTTGAGATAAGCTCTAGGACCATGCCGAATTTCATCAGTTTCCTTGCGGATAAAATGATCACGATTAAGGACATCTCCGATATCATAATGGGCAGAAGATTCCTATTATCATTAATTTATGAAGAAGGAATTTCGCTTCTCCGTTTTCTCCTGGCAAAGGGAGATGTAGCCAGTGAACTCTTAAAGAAAGTTTGTTCTGATCGCTATAAACCCAAAGATCCCTTTTTGGCCAAAAACGCCCTCAAGAATTATGGCACACCTCCTGAATATCTGATCGAACTTTATCTGCTCCAACAACTTGAGGAATTAGAGTTGTTGGTAGGTTCGGGGATATCAGAAGTATATAACACGCTTTATGGCTACGCTGGGCGCTTCCTTGACATATTGACCGTTCATAGGGCTGAGGACGGCTCCATACTAAAGATCTCAATTCTTGAGCTTAAGAAGAACCCTAAAGAAATCGGGAGGGGGATAGAGGAGCTAGCACACTACATGTTTTGGGCTAGCGACAAGTTTCCAGGAGTGGAAAAGAGCAGGGTGTTTGGAATGTTGATCACACCTTTAACTCAAAGGACCTCAGAGGATGAGTTCAAGAATCTGGTGGAGAAATATGCGGAGATGTACGGTCTTCGGGTAAAGAACTTCTCCTGGGTTACCTATAAACTAGATGGCTCCTCTGGCAAGATTTCATTTACCCGTAAGAGCTGAGGAGAACATTAGCACCGCAACAAGATGAAAACCACTTTAGAAGCGTTTGATGGATACTTGCCCTCCATAGACGAGTCTGGTTTTGCCTCCATAGGATTAACTTCAGGTTAAGTTCAGGTCAGTCAGGAATAGGATGTCTGACAACGAGGCCCCTGTACTCCCCTCATGTTAGTTAGATCTCAAGCCAATGATGAAGGGGATTTATCACCTCGATGCCTTGCCTTTCTCCAATTACCTTGAAATGGGAATTAGCTGGATAGATCTTATCAATGTCCTTTAGCTGGTAAGAAGCATAAGAAGTCCCAAATGTGAATGCCTGTCTCTACGCTCTTCTTCATGGCTTCTCTGATGTCTTCCACGCTCACCGGAACTTTTACTATAGAAGCGTCCTCCACAATCCCCATAATTATGTTATAGGTCTCTTTGAGCGGAATTCTCAATCCTCTGAAGGCTAAAACGTGAAATATCTCTGCAATCCGGTGCTGAGATATTTAAACCCTTAACCCGGAAACTCATTGGAAAAGAACTCTCTTGCCCTTGATGCCTTTCTACAGCTTCTCAAACTCTTCTTTTGATGAAAGCAACTCCTTTCCTGGTCTCTTCTTAGCTATGCTCCAGATCTCGGCATCTACCATGGCACACAAGCTATTCACTTA
>QMVU01000224.1 GCA_003661265.1 Thermoproteota archaeon
GAGCATCCTTAAACTTTCATATCTCAAATCAGGGGCTAGCTGACTGACCTTATTATTGACCTCTTGCGGAAGTAGCCTGCTATGCTCGCTAGGACTAGTATGACGGTAGCGCATATCACGATGCTCGAACCAACCGGGAGATCGAGGAGAAAACTCATGTAGACCCCGGCAATTGCTGAAATCATTCCAAGCAGGGCCGATAATAGGACAATCCTCTTCATGTTCTCGGAAAGCTGCAAAGAGCTGGAGGCAGGTATGTAGATAAGCGAAAAGACCAAGAAGCCACCAGTTATGCGAAGGGTGAAGACTACGACAAGTCCTGTCATCGCTATCAGCGCGTAGGTATAAGCTCTAACGTTTATCCCTTCCGCCTCCGCAAGCCTCCTATCGAAGAGTATTGGAGCAATCCTATGCCAGAATGTTATAAGGAAGAGGGCGTAGAGGAAGGCTAGCGTAAGGAGGATTATCAGGTACTCCGGGGTGACTGCTAGCACGCTGCCCCACAACACCTGACTTACCTTTTCCGCAGCGAGAACTATTCCTGGAGAGAGGATCAGGAAGATGAAGGTAAGGGCGTTGTAAAGGGAGAAAAGAGTCATGGAGACCAGATCTATTGGTATTTCAAAGGCATCGGCCAACGGACCAAGGAGTAGGGCTGTTAACAAGGCGAAGGCAATCCCTAGGACCAACGAGTTAACCTCCAACAAGAAGCTGAGAGCAGCTCCAGCTAAGGCTCCATGAGCGACGGCAAACGCAACAGTCCTCAGGCCCAGCCTATCGCACGTAACTCCAGTGCATCCGCATAAAGAGCCAGCCAATGCGCCAGCTATCGTTGCCGTTAAGATGAGGGGAAGCAAGCTCATTCCTCCACCCTGACTACGATCCCATCCCTCATGTAGATCGTCTTGCTGCAGTTAGGTGGCCTGAAGGTCGTGTCATGACTCACTAGAAGCACGGTAGTCCCCCTCCTCACGAGTTCTGGGATGATCTCCTCCGAAAGATAAGCCCTTGATTCCCTATCCAAAGCGCTGAAAGGCTCATCCAGCAACAAGACCCTGGGCTTCCTGACGAGAGCTCTTGCCAGCATGACTTTCTGCTGTTGCCCTCCGCTAAGCCTCCCAAAAGGTCTGTTGGCCAGATCTCTTATTCCGAGGAGCTCCAGAACCTCGTAAACAGAATCCCAGTCCTCTAAGCTGAGCTTTCCTAAGGGCCTTATTGAGGACAATCCCATGGCAACTACCTCTTTAACCGAGAAAGGCTCGCCAGCTGGTTTCATGAAATCCTGAGGCAGGTAACCGCACTGCTTTCTGGCCAAGGCAGCCATCTTAGGCACTTCATAGCCGAGCAGGAAGACCTTTCCTGTCTTAGGTTTAAGGAGTCCCAGGATTGTTTCAAGTAACGTCGTTTTTCCCGATCCGTTGGGCCCAGATATCAGGGCGAGATCTCCTTCCTTGAACTCCAGAGTTATGTCCCTTATTGCCGGCTTAGTTTCTCCGGAGTAATAGGTGGAGACTTTGATCAGCCTAATTGCGTGCTCACTTCGAAGATATCCTCTCGTTTCAGGCTTAAGAGCCACCTCACAGCTTCCTCCATATCAAGCTTAAGACATTTTTCCACCACTTCTCCTTTAACCTGAAGTTCCACCCTCCTTCCATCCCTGCTCTCAAAGACGATGAATGGTTGCTCGGAGTCCTTTACTTCGATGTTTAGCTTCCCTAAAGTGCACCCTGAGGAACACTGAACCCCATCTATTATGCAGGAGAAGGGAGTTTTTAGAGGCACGTTTACGATGGCCCTGAGATCATGTATCCCCTCCGGCTTTAAGACCTCTCTGGCGATCTCTCCAGCCAAGTATCCTATCGTAAGGAAAGGACCGAGATGTCCGTGAAAATCAGCTGCCTCTTCCAGGGTCAGCATCTCATCTCCTCCTGCTCAGAAGGTAAACCAAAATTACGGCCTCTACAATAGCTATGATGGAAAGCGAGCAAGATAAGACCTTGAGCTGGTGCACTGTCCTTTGAAGGGTTCCTATTTCCTCCATCAACCCGTACTCCTCCATAGCGTCGAAGAGGGCTTCAGCATTGTGTACAAATACATGGGAGAGGTTCAATAACCCCTCTCCAGGATCTGGGAAGTTAGTAAGGACGACGTGAACAGCTCCCACGTTATCAGCTATGTGCTCCCCGTAACCAGTTCCGCTCTGAAGATTGCTTATCACGAGCATTGCACCTTCCTCCTGTCCCTTTTCTATAAGCTTAGCTACATCGCTTGAGGAGAGCTTTTCTGGAGGTCCGAATTCAGCTATTATGTTGAAGCCGAGCCATGAGACGAAGGGCTTCTGCCAAGTCATACAAATAACCTTAACCTCGCCAACCCCCTTAGCCTCAGCCTCCGCCTTAAGGCGGTCAGCTGTTGAGTTTATGCTTTTAACGCATTTTTCCAGCCTATCTGATGAGTTTAGGCCCAAGTACTCATCTAAGGCCTCTGCTACCCTCGTATAATAGCTTATGGCCCCATCTGGAGTGTTCCAGGGACCAGATACCTTGACTAGAGTTGCATTGGATCCAGATGCCTCAACCAGCCTGTCGAGCCACGTCTCCATGCCGTGATAAAATATCAGACTTGCCCTCGAAACAGCTTCCACGTCACTCGGCTTAACATCGTAGTGGGCTGGACATGTTGATGCGCTAGTTATTACGACGACCTCCACTTCTCCGCCAGCTAAGTCCTCTACAATGCTTCCTAGGACAGTTGTAGTACAGATAATGACCGGACCATCCTCCTCAGCTCCAGTTAAAATTGGAGCTGAGAGCAATAGGAGAATACCAACCAAAACGGCTCTCTTGTTCACAACAGGGTTAGACTTGCGTGACAAATATAAGTGTTACTATTCTTGTACATTGGTGTTACCGAAGTTGGCAACTCCCCCTCGCCTAGCTGATAAACTATAAATTAGGATCTAGGACTTCCAATCCGATGAAAGGAAAGAAGGTTATTTTTCTCATTGCTCTTTTGCTCGCCTCAGCGCACATGGAGGTAGAGAGGGTTAGCTGCCATTATGCATGGCTTGAGATCAACCCAGACTTCGTCATGCAGGGAGGGGAGTTTGAGATAGTGTACAACATCTCGAAGTTCTTCGTATC
>QMVU01000225.1 GCA_003661265.1 Thermoproteota archaeon
CATAGACCTCGTCGTCCAGCTTGGCTCCCCGAAATCTGTAACCAGAGCCATACAAAGGGTTGGCAGGGCTGGCCACAGGCTTGGGGAAGTTAGCAAGGGCATCTTCATCTGCTCGGACAGGGACGATGCTGTAGAAGTCGCTATAATGCTTAAGGAAGCCATGTCCGGTCATCTTGACAGGGCCCACATGCCTAGAAATGCCCTGGACGTTCTTGCACAGCACATAGCTGGCATGGCAATAGAGCAGAAGTGGAACGTGGAAGAGGCATATGAACTCGTCAGGAGGGCATATCCATACAAGGATCTCAATAGGAAGGACTTCGAGGAGGTGCTGAAGTACCTATCAGGGGCCTATTCCCAGATGGAGAAGTACAAGGTATACGGGAAGATATGGTACGACCCTGAGGAAGGGGTCTTTGGAAGGAGGGGGAAGCTGGCTAGGGCAATATACTCCCAAAACGTTGGGACGATACCGGACGAGGTTAGGGTAAGGGTAAGGACGATAAGCGGGAGGAGGATAGGGAGCATAGAGGAGGAGTTCTTGGAGAGGTTGATGCCCGGGGACAGGTTCGTCCTAGGAGGTAAGGTTTACGAGTTCGTCAAGACTTTGAGAGGGTTTACAGCAGTCGTCATGCCAGCCTACGATGAAAAGCCAACTGTTCCGAGCTGGTTCAGCGAGATGCTCCCTTTAAGCTATGATCTTGCCCTGGAAATCTCCAGGTTCAGGGGAAAGATGTTTGAGTGGCTTGAAAACGGGGTCGACGAAGGGGAGATCGTGGAGTGGATAATGAGGAACTGCAGGGCTGACGAGAACATAGCAAACGCTATCCTTCAGTACTTTAAGGAGGAGCTGCTTTACCTCAAGTCTAGAGGTGTTAGCAAGTACCCATCGGATAGAGTTCTTCTGGTCGAGGTCTTCGTCGACGAAGATGGGAAGAAGTACGTCGTTTACCACGCCCTCTTTGGAAGGAGGGTCAACGACGCCCTGTCAAGGGCAGTTGCCTACCTGGCCGGTAGGAGGGTGAGGAGGAACCTGGGCATAATAGTCGGGGACCACGGCTTCGCCATCGTTTACCCCCCGGGCGTCCAAGTCCATTGCTCATATCTGATGGACATCAAGCCGGAGGACCTGCCTGAGATCCTGAGGAAGGCCATAGAGAGGACCGAGCTATTTGAAAGGAGGTTCAGGCACGTGGCTACAAGGGGGTTGATGCTCCTAAGGCGCTACAAGGGGGTTGAAACCAGCATAAGGAGGAGGCAGTTGAATGCGAAGAAGATACTGAACCTGATCAGGGAGATAGAGGACTTCCCTTTAGTAAAGGAGACTTACAGGGAGATCTTGGAGGACGTTATGGACGTCAAGAACGCCATGGAAGTTCTGAGCAGGATCCAGAGAGGGGAGATCGAGGTCATAATGCTGCCCCCAACCAGGGTCCCGTCTCCGTTCTCCCACAACATAGTGCTTCAGGGAATGAGCGACGTGGTCCTCATGGAGAGCAAGAGGCAGATGCTAGCTAGGCTCCACAACATGGTCATGAAGATGATAGAGGGGAAGTCCCATGCATAGGATGGAGGTTATAAGGGGGGTCGAGGCCGTCCCCTACGGGGTCTTCATAAAGGAGATCAGGACGCTGGCCATAGCTGACCTCCACATAGGTTACGAGGAGGCCCTTCTTGAAGCTGGGATACATCTCCCTAAGAGCCAATATCCGAAGATAAAGGAGAAGATCCTGTACCTCATAAGGGAGCTTAATCCAGAGGTTTTGGTCATAGTAGGAGACGTCAAACACGAATTTGGGGAGGCGAGCAGGCAGGAGTGGGTTGAGGTCTTAGACCTGCTCGATACCCTGCAGGGAAGGGTGGAGCTCCACGTTGTAAGGGGGAACCACGATAACTACCTGATCCCGATACTTAAGAGGAGGATGGTCCCGTTCCACGACCCCTATCTCATCATTGAGGACTATCTCTTCGCTCACGGCCACAAGGGAGTTCCGGGCAAGGTCATTAGGGAGTCGAGGGTCATCGTAATGGGACACGAGCACCCGGCCGTGACCTTCAGGGATGAGGTCGGCTCAAAGGTCAAGTTCAAGTGCCACCTTGTTGGTAAGATCGGGAACTCGTACCTTGTGATCCTTCCGGCCATTTCCCCTTTAGCTCCGGGAGCTGATGTCAGTTTCAGATCCCTTCCCTTCTCGCCCCTCCTCCAAGGAGTTGAGCTTGATTCCTTCAGGGTCCTCGTGATCGACGAGGAGGCTGGTGCTTACGATTTCGGCCTATTGGGTGATCTTAAGAGGTTCTTGGGCATAAAATCGGTTGAGTAGTTTTAAGAAGTATTGGGTATGGCACTAAGCTAGCTTAGCTAGTCAAGAAGCCTTCCCATCCCCTAATAAAAAAGGAAGGAGAGAGGAGGTCAGAGAAAGCGACGTATACAGCTCGATACGATGGTTGCTGAAAGGCCCAACGTGATCAGCACAAAAGAAGCTGTTGAGACCATGACGGCTATTGGGGATACTAAGATCTCTCCCGCTAGCAGAAGCGCGAGGCTGATCGGCCACGATACCGCCAGAACTTTGAGTTGCTTCTCAGTCCTTCTTACAACTGCCGCAAAGGGGATGGAAAAGTAAACGATCCCTATAAGTGAGCTTGCCACTAAACCGGCCATTACTATGCCTAACTCAGGAGTTAATGAGAGGAAAGAGTAAACCTTTGAGGAGAGCTTCAGGATTCCGATCAGCGGGTAAAGCAGGGTCCTCATGAAGGCCCTCGCAGCCTGATGCTCTGCTATGAAGCGAGCCACGCGCGGACTGAAGGAGTAGTACCAGGCGTTGAAAACCCTCAGGAATTGACCTCCGGCAAAAGTTGAGCTTACGACTTCATCCCTGAACTCCCTTAGGAACTGGACCTCGGCAGCTAACTCAGAGCCATAGGTGGCTGTCGCTATAATGCACTTGGGAGCTGGCGTAGGAGATGGCGTCGGCGATATCTGTGGAAGCTTTACGTTAAAGCTCCATGACGCCGTCACCGTCTACGTCAGCTGAACAAATACAGTAAGCGTTCATTTCCGTATCCTGCCACTCATGAGTGTGCTCAAGACCAAATTGACCGGTTATTGGCCCAGAACTTACAGC
>QMVU01000226.1 GCA_003661265.1 Thermoproteota archaeon
ATAGCGATCGTTTCAAGACCTTCACATGCTGGGCCAAGAGTCGCAATTATTTTCGCTCTTTTCATCTTGAGAAAAACCTATTTGGTTTATTTAAGTTCTGTATTCACTGGACTGGACTTCCCACCCTCTTAAAGTCCTTTCAATTACCTTGGCTATTTTCTCAACGACCTCATTTGAAAATTTCATACAAGCTTCCTTCGGAGGGATCTCAGCTTTATCACATGGATCGTAAATCAAAATAGATCCGGGTACAGGAAACGCTTCAATACCCTCTTCGACTAGAAATATCTGGGATTCGTCAAAGAGATTTGTCTTCGCAAGGTCTTCCCTTATCGCTATTATCATGGCAGTTTCTTCGGTTCCCGCATGTCCACCTATGGATCCTAGGATCTCTTTAGATTTCCTAGCTGCATGAACCCACCAATTGATAAGTAACGTTTTTATCGACAGTTCAAGCCAAGCCTGTTTCATTGCATCAACTATTGCCTTAACGTGCTCAGAACCTCCATGCCCGTTTATTATTACTATTTTATCAAAGCCGCTTCTTCTCAACGATCTTAATACTTCAAAGACCAATCTTCTGAGGGTTTCAGGTTCTATTGAGAGACAACCTGGAAAACCAGTCAAGGATGTCGTAACTCCATAAGGAATTGGTGGGGCAAGCAGTCCGTTTAGTTTCTCAACTAAAACGGTTGATAGGTAATTTGGAATTATAAAATCCGTTCCTAATGGAAGATGAGGCCCATGAGCTTCTACGACTCCAATCGGGAGTGCGACAAACCTAACCTTCCTTGTAACGTCCTTCAGTTCCTTCCAACTCAGTAGCCATAGTCTTCTCTCCATATTATCCCCCCTTACCTCCTCTGGAAAGGAACTCAGATATTATCTCCTCCAAATTCGGACTGCCTATCTCCTGCAGTTCATATTTGACGTGAACCACTGGTTTATTCAAGTTAAGATATCTCGAAAGATCTGTCGGGGTTCCAAGAATGACGGAATCTGCAGGTATCGAGTTTAATACTTCCTCAAGCTCTCTAATTTGTGCTTCACTGTATCCCACAGCAGCAAGAACTGGGCCGATGTGCTTGTAGTTTTCATAAGTTTCCTTCAAAGAACCTTTCAGCCAGGGTCTAGGGTCTACTATTTCAGACGCTCCAAACTTCCTTGCGGCAATGTATCCAACTCCTGTAGGCATTTCACCATGTGTAATCGTAGGTCCATCCTCTAAAACCACAACTCTCTTGTTTTTTATCAGATCTGGTCTGTCTACAATTAAAGGAGAGGCTGCTTCCACTATGACAGCGTCTTTATTTACGGAAACCACGTTCCGCCTTACTTTCTCAATCTGATCCCTAGAAGCGCTATCCACCTTATTAATCACTATAACATCGGCCATCCTGACATTAACGCTTCCTGGCCAATATGTCAGCTCGTGACCAGCTCTTAAGGGATCTACTACTGTTATTAAAAGATCTGGTTTATAAAAGGGGAAATCGTTGTTCCCTCCATCCCAAAGGATGACATCAGCTTCTTTCTCAGCTTCTCTCAATATTTTCTCGTAATCAACTCCAGCATAGACGATATTCCCCATTTTCAGGTGTGGTTCGTAGTCTTCTCTCTCCTCAATTGTGCATTTGTTCCTTTCTAAATCTTCTAGGGACTCGAATCTTTGTACTACTTGCTTTCTTAAGTCCCCGTAAGGCATTGGATGCCTCACTACAACAACTTTGAGTCCCTTATCTCTAAGTATTCTCGCCACTCTCCTGCTTGTTTGACTCTTCCCAGATCCCGTTCTTGCAGCAGTTACTGCTATCACAGGTTTTTTCGACTCTAACATTGTGCTCTTGGGTCCTAGTAACATGAAATCAACCCCATGCGCATTAGCTATGGAAGCTCTCTCCATAATGTAATTGAAGGAAACGTCGCTGTAAGCAAATACAACAACATCCACTTTTTCCTCCTCGATTATCTTTGGTAGCTCCTCCTCTGGAAGTATAGGTATACCATTAGGATATCTAGGACCTGCAAGTTCTGGAGGGTATACTCTGCCTGCAATACCTGGAAGCTGAGCTGCAGTGAATGCAACAACTTCATATTCAGGATTATCCCGGAAGAACACGTTGAAGTTGTGGAAGTCTCTCCCAGCTGCACCCATAATAACGACTTTTTTTGTCATAAAGCACCTAGTTCTCAAGGGTGAGATAAATCTTTAACATTATGGATTGGTGTTTCGGGGGATGAAGCTCTCTGAACTCGGTGAGAGGAAGCTCATAGAACTCATAATGGGACTTATTAGGGTAAATCCAAAGTCCCTATTGAAGCTGGGAATGGATGATGCGGAAGCAATTTCCCTGAGCGATGGCATCTATGTATTTAACACGGACTTCGTAGCCGAGTCGACCGATTTGCTCCCTGGAATGACTTACTGGCAGCTTGCCAGAAAATGCATTGTCGCAAACGTTGCTGATCTAGCGGCTAAAGGAGCAGAGGTCGAGGGCTTCCTGGCATCTGTGGCCCTACCTCCTGATTTCAGTGTAAAATCCTTTGAAGAGATATTTAAGGGATTGGACCAAGGAGCTGCAGAGTACAATTCTTATTTGATTGGAGGCGATCTGGGAGAGGCAAAGGAGGCCGTAATATCTGTTACAGCTTTTGGTAAAGTCAGGAAGACACTTATCTCACGAGCAGGGGCTAAAGAAGGTGATCTCGTTGTTGTTACAGGCTTTTTCGGCTGGAATACTCTAGCCTTCAAGGCGCTATTGGAAGGTCTAGAACTCCCAAACACGATAAAAGAGAAAGCATTAGAGGCTGTTTTCATGCCAAAAGCGCCTCTACAAGAGGGATTAATCTTATCTGAATTGGGAGGAGTAACTTCTGCCATCGACAGTAGCGATGGACTCTACATCTCCTTGTACCATCTCTCAAGAACAAGTAACGTTGGCTTCCTCATAGAGAGGCTCCCTATTGAGGATGAATTAGTTAAGTTCCTCCTTAGAAGGAACTTAGATATCATAGAGACTGTCTTTTATGGTGGAGAGGAGTTTCATCTCGTTTTTACGGTTTCTCCTTCAAGCTGGGAACGAATAAAGCGGGCTTTTATGTCAGAACGCCTTAGGGCAATTCCTA
>QMVU01000227.1 GCA_003661265.1 Thermoproteota archaeon
CCTATTGATAGGTTTCCCTGAAGCGCTATGGAATAGCTCAGATTTAGCAGCTCCCCGATTGTCATTGTTTTGCTCAGATTCACGTCTAAACAGCAAAGGTGGGGAACGGATAAGTTAGTTTGAAGGCTGATGTTAGAGGATTCTATCCTGCTTAAGACGAAGGAATAGGCTCTCAGGTAAATTGACAAGAGTTGCTGGGATACTTCATGATCTTCCTCTCCGGCTATTGGACCAGGTATTGGAATCGGTGAAAGGCACAGGAAGATGAGAGGGAGGACTCTCAGTATCAGCATTTTCCTCAGCAGCACAATTCTATCTAGAAACCCCCGAATTTAAGGAGCAAGGATGAAACCGGATGAAACGAATTGGTAAATCAGAATAAATCGATTTAATAGTCTGAAGAAGGTCTAGGATCCCTTCTTTCCTTCTTTTCTCGGTCTTTTACAAGTTAGGTCGAACTCCAAGATTTTTACCTCCGTATCCTCTTGCAGCTTCCCGTAAATTGATTCCAATTCGTTTATCAACTCCTCTCTGCTGTTAAATCCGTCTTTAATCGCGTGCTCATCGGTAAGATCCTTTATTTTAGTAGTCTTCACCGATGTTATTACCGCATCAGCTATATCCTCCTTCCCGGCTCTAATGACTACGTCATCCCCTACCTTCAGCCTAGTCCTAAGCCTTATGGTTGTCCTCTTCTTCCTTGAGAGTATGCTCTCCTCATACTTCTTTCTAAAGCGTAAGACCTTCTTTTTGGACATAGTGCTGCACTAACCTCCCGATTATCTCCCTATAAACATCCAGTGGTTTATCTATCTTGAAGATCCTCTTAATTAAATCCCACCCCCTTCCTTGTAAGGTTTTCGCTACTACCAAGTCCTCCTCCCAGGGCTTCAAAGGTCTCTCGTCCCATCCCCTAAGGAAGTAGTGCTGAATGAGGGACCTTATTGCATCCGCTGTCATCTCATAAGTGTGAGTTCCAAGCAAATACCCCTTCAGCCTCCTCCTTTGAGACATGCTCAGCTTCAACCTGATCTTGAAGGAACCGGGAGTAAGCAGAAGTCTGGCAACGGATGGAGAGAGGGTGAAGTACACGTCATGGAGGGATCCGAGAAGCCTGTTCTTGAACTCAAAGGACATACCTTCGGCCATCTTCCAGGTTCTGTTGTTCAGAGGCTTTATGACGAAGACACTGAACTCACCCGAGGTTGGGTTCCTACTGGGACTGATGTGTATTGGAATAAAGCCGTTCTTAAGCCAGAAGTTTAACAGCCTTGGAGAGGCGCCGAATCCAGCCCCTACCCAGTCCATTCCCCTCTCAATTGCCTTATCCTCCAACTCCTTCAGGACAAGGGAACCTAGCCCTCTCCCTTGCAGGGAGGGATGAGTTGCTATTCTGACGATTCTCCAACCCCAGAGCCTGGCAAAGTCCTTAAATCCATAGTGAAGCACCATCCTGTTCGGTATCATGTGCCCAGGTGGCTCCCATCCTTTCAGCATCTCTTCTGCCATCGCAGGAAGCAATTTTCCTTCTTCAGCCAACTGTACTGAGACCAAGACCTTGTTGTCTTGGGTTAAGGCCCAGGCTGTGTGGTGGGGGGCATCTAAGAGGAGGGCTAAATCATTTGGCCTGTTCCTATAATGTGCAAGGACGTATATCCCATAGAATTGCTTTAGAATTTCCTCGGGAGCCTTCTCAACGTCCATATTGGAAAATTCCAACTTTTCAGGATCTAATTCCTCTTCCTTAATTTCTGCCGGTTCTGCATCAAGCAGAAGGAAGTCGTATAGCCATTTCTCGACAGGATCGTTCTCAGGATACCGTATGGGAGTTCTCATCCTTATTTCCATGAGCTCTAGCCCTTTCATCCTCCTTAACCTCTCTAGGAACCTAAGGGAGAAGCTTCTACCTGCTCCCTCGTAGCCGTGAACAGTAGTTGAGAAGATCGCCAGCTTAGACGATCTTAGTATCGAGAACAGGACGTAAGTTGGGATGCTGGCCGCTTCATCCACCACTTTCACCTTAGCTCTGGCCTCTGCTGCTCTTACAGGGCTCATATAGACGACTGAGCACCTGCCTGAGGAGATCTTTGTGGTCATGTCTTCCCTCAAGATCTCCTTAAACCTCAAACCTTGGGCTTTGAGGCCCATCTTTAGGAACTGGAATAGGGTCTTGGCTCCGCTTAAAGTCGGTGCCGTAACAACTATCCTCCTCCAGATCCCCCTAGCCACGAGTAAGGATAATCCCAGACCGAGTGCTGCTGACTTTCCCCTACCCCTATCAGCCACTATCACCATCGCACACTTTCCTTTCTTCTCCGCCATGTCGGTGATGCCATCCATCACCTTTAGTTGCTCGTTAGTCAGGGCGAGCGACCTAACTGGCCCCTTCCCCCTTGCCCTTGGCATTAGTCTAGGGGACACGTCCCTAGGAAGTCCCTTCACTTCCCCTGAATCTAAGTCTATGAACCAAACTCCAGGCCTGTCCTGCAGTTTGCAGATGAACCTCCTCTTAAATGCCTGCTTTACGTCCCTCTCTGCGAAAGGAGGCGAGACTAGCTTCCTTTGAAATAGAGTTAGCGTGTTAAACCAGACCTTTAAGCTGGGAATGGAGAACAAAACAAGGCCACCACCTCTTATCGTTTCTACAAGTCTCCCAATATCATTAGCCCTCATTTGAACTGAGAAATCTGCAAGCAATACGTCCCAAGTGCCTCCCATAGCTTCCTCGCTGTCATCATAGTCTAAGATCGTCGGCTCTACCTTCTTCCCCAGATTCCCTAGGACCGTATCTAGACCCAGAAATTCGCCGCCTACGTTAGTATTTGAGTACAGCAGCTGCGTTTTTCCCTCTTTGAACTCTGCATATCGATTTACCAGACGTGAGAGCAGGTCAAGACTGCCTTCTCCAGCGACAACAAGCAGTCTCCTCTCTCCGCTCTTTAGAGCCTCAAAGGACACTCTTTCGAATACCTCTTCAACGACCTTAGGGTCCATAGGGCTCCCCTACTGGCCGTTTGCTAGTTAGCAGGCGTGCTTTATGCCTTGATGAGGTTTTGTCATTAAAATATCTTAACGGATCCAAAAAACATACGGGGACCAGAATATCTCTTCCTGCTTGATCAGGA
>QMVU01000228.1 GCA_003661265.1 Thermoproteota archaeon
ATATTTGGCGCAGCGTCACAACCCCGTCAGAGAGGTACTCCAGGGACCTGCCTCCAAGTTTCTCGCTGACAAATACGATCTTAGCCCCACATGAGTCCGCAATGCTTACTAAGGTCCTCTCTACCTTATTCCTCTCTTTAGGAGAGAGTTCATCCGATATGGAGACCCACGAATCGCAAACCCAGCAACATCCAACTTCCCTACGGATCCTGGTCGCAATCGTGATCAGATGCTGTGGTGTGCCAAGTCTGGCGTCGATGGGCTCGAACCCGATCTTTTCTAGCTCCCTTTCTATCCAAGGGAATTGCTCCTTTAACTTCTTTATCGACGATCTCGTGGAGAAGTAATGGCACTTCACCTCCCCAGACATTAGCCTCAGAACCTCTAGGGCAAGCGTCGTCTTACCGGTGCCAGGGGCTCCTTTAATTAAGAGGGACGTTGAGCTCCCCATCATGAACTGTTCGAGTTCTTGAGGGATTCTCCCAAGTGAGTCTGTGTGCTCCTTCATTGTGCGTTGTCTTTTCCGATACCTTTTAAATTATGGGAGGGCCTATTAGCATTAGCGTATCCTAGTCTGTGGGAAAAATTGAAGTTTTAATTAAATTAGAGAATTTTTCACAACAAAATTCTCAATAAGAATGTCAAACTTGAAGTTATACTTCCATAAAAGCAAAAACAGAAAGAAAGAAGGGAAAAGGAGCCTACAACTTCTCGATCTCCTCGATTGGCTCCTCCAATGCTTCCTTTGCAGGTGGAATTGCACCAAGAACCTTTCTAACAAGCCTTCTTGCCCTCTTTAGGTCTGAAGGAACGTCCACATCAAGCCAAAAAGATCCCCTTATGTCATAAGCTGTCGCCCTTCCCCTCTCGGCTAGGATCTGCTTCGCGTCGTTCCACTCCTCACACCCCCTGTCTATCGCTTCGGCTATTGCTGGGAAGATCGCTGATGTGCAGAGGAATATCCCGCAGTCCACAGCATCATAGGGCCATATCTGCTTCCCTATGGCGACCACCCTCCTACCATCAAGCCTTACCTTTGTGGCCTCTAGGGGATCTATGTGCCTTGGCTTCGAGTCCACGGCTATGACAATGTCCCCACCGTCCGCTATGGGAAGACCCCTCAGCCCCATTGGATCGAAGATGTGATCGACTACAGAGAGCAGAAATCTGTCTCCCACGTAATCCTCTGCCTTCAAGACGGAGATTCCGTTGCCTCTCCTGTAGCTTGGATTGTATATGAACTCCACATCCAGGCCGTGGGTGTTCCTGCGGTGTGAGAACAAGGACCTTATCTTATGTGCCTTATACCCGACAACCACGAAGACCTTCTTTATTCCAAGCTTTTTGAACGTCCAAAGCGTCCAGGATAGGAGAGGGGCTCCAGCAACTCTCACAAGGGCCTTCGGGATCCCCAGACCGAGTCGCTTCCCCAAACCAGCTGCGATTATAACGCCCTCCCTTACCCTCATGTCATCACCCCCGAGATAAATGGAGATTTTGTATAATTGAGGCAGAGTTGAGTTTATAGGTAAAGACGCGTGCCTAGCACGCGTCTTAACAAGTAGGTTTACCTAACCCGAGTTGTCTATCCATGTTGGAAGGAGGGCTCCCCATTTATTAACTTTTATCAGCTCCTGTGACATTCAATTGGAGGATGCGTTTCTATGCTACAGCAACTCTAGGCCTTGAAGATATCGTTGCTGAGGAGATAGAGGATCTTTCGGGCACTAGATGTGAGGTTGATGTCAACAAAGTGTTCTTCAGTGGAGACGTAGGGATCATCCCTAGACTAAACTACTTGTCGAGATGCGCAAATAGGATCTTCATACTGCTCCTGAGGGACAAGTTTTCCAACCTGAGCGACATTTACTCGCTTACGAGAAGCGTCAGCCTTTCAAGCTATGTGGAGGCTGATCAATCCTTTGCAGTAAGGGCTACTAGGCATGGAATCCACGATTTCACGAGCATAGATGTTGCCAGGGTGGTTGGACAGGCCATAATAGATTCCTACTTGGATGAGAAGGGGGTTAGGCTCAAAGTGGATCTGGAGAATCCGGATGTGGAGATTCAGGCCCTGATAAGGGATGACGAGTTCATCCTGGGCATTAACACTTCAGGAGAGACGCTTGCAAAGAGGGGCTATAGGGTTTACCAGCATCCAGCCCCTATAAAGCCGACGATCGCCTGCTGTCTATTGAAGCTTTCTGGGTGGTCCCCTGACAGATCCCTGCTCGATCCCATGTGTGGTGGAGGTACGATCCTCATAGAGGCAGCCCTAATGGCAAGAAACATACCCCCAGGCAGTTTCAGGAGGGAATTTGCCTTCGAAAGATTGAGATTTCTCGATCCAAGCCTGTTTGAAGAGGTAAGGGAGGAGGCAGAGGCCATGGTGAACTTCGAAAGCTACGAGATAATGGGAATTGAGAAATACAGGAAACACGTAGATGGAGCTATTAGAAACGCGAGAAGCGCCGGAGTCCTGGATACAGTTAGGATAATTCATGGAGATGCAACTAAGTGGAGCTACGAGCCAAGACCGGATTACATAGTTACGAATCCCCCCTACGGTCTGAGGATAGCCAGTAAGAGGGCCACCCTAAAGCTATATAGGGAGTTCTACGAACGAGTTAAAGGGCTAAGAGGGACCACTTTGGTGTTAATAGTTGGGAACAACTGGTTTGAGGAGATATTTAAGCTAAATCCTGTTGAGAGGAGGGAAGTGCTTTACGGCAAACTCAGGAGCTACGTGCTGAAGTACCTCCTCTGACCCGGAAAGATTTTGTTTGGATTCCTCATATTTAGGGGAGATGCAAGGCATCTTCATAACTGGAATTGCTGGTTCTGGGAAGACAACGCTCACCAAGAATTATGTTGAGTGGCTTAGGAACCGGTTTAATGCTAGGGCCTGCGCGGTTAACCTCGATCCGGGGGTCATGGAGCTCCCATATCGGGCGATCTTCGATGCTAGGGAAATAGTTAGGGTAAACGACCTAATGGTCTCAGAAGGCCTGGGTCCAAATGGTGCATTGATAAGGGCCACAGAAATTCTCGCAGAGAGGGTGGACGAAGTCGTTGAGAGGATCTCTTCGTTAAATTACGACTACGTCGTCATAGACACTC
>QMVU01000229.1 GCA_003661265.1 Thermoproteota archaeon
GCGATAAGCCCAGCAAGCCCAGCTCCGGGGAGAGCAGCTATCAACACCGGTTCCTTAAGCTCCGGACCCCTTACCCTTAATTCGACGCTCAATTCTATCAATGGATTCTTATCAACTGACAAATTAAAGCTTAAGGAAACCTCCCGGTCCGACGGGGAGTTTATAAATCATGCTGATCAGCCCTCGTAGGTGAGGGGTCTGACCGGTTGGCTTGTTCTGGTTGAGGAAAACAGGTTAAATGAGGTTGTAGATGAAGGAAGCATAAGTTCCGAATTTATAAGCGTTTTACCCCCCGTAAAGAAGGAAGAAGAAGTTTTTCTGGCCTCATTCTCGGGAGAGAAATTAGGAGTAATCGGTCTCTTCGCAGTCACCTCGGTGAGCGAGAGAAGGTTGGATATGAAGCCCGAAATCTTCCTCACGCAGAAGCCTCTCGAAGTAAAGAGATCGGAGATCAAATCGTTGGAGGGTGTGGAACCAAGGAGGGGGATTTTCCCCCTAGATCCTGAGGATTACGACAGGTTAAGGGAGGGACTTGAGAGGCTCGCCATGGAGGAGTCCATAGGCAAAGGTCTGAGCATTCCAGGGTAAAGAGGAATGGATTTTAATTAGAAGCGTTCCATCCGAAAGAGGTGCCCTAATGAGGAGGATTCTGATAAGACGCCTAATGAAGACCCCCCTTGAGGAGCAGGAACTTGAGATAGTTGAGAGGAAGGGGCTAGGTCATCCTGACTACATATGCGATGCCATAATGGACAGCGTCTCCATCGAGCTGAACAAGGAGTATGAGAGGAGGTTTGGAGGGATCCTACACTATAATGCTGATAAGTCTCTCTTAGTTGCAGGGGAGACGGAGGTAAGGTTTGGAGGAGGCTTTGTTAAGAAGCCTATGCTCTTCGTCTTCGGGGATAGGGCAACGACCGAGTTTCAAGGTGTGGAAATACCTGTAGGCGAAATCGCCATAAGGGCCGCTAAGAAGTGGATAAAGGAGAACTTGAGGTTCGTGGATCCGGAGGAACATGTTAGATATCAGGTCGAGCTAAAGCCAGGATCAGCAGAGCTAACAGATATCTTCAGGAGGGGCGAGAGGGTTCTGGGGGCAAACGATACCTCTGCAGCTGTAGGCTACGCTCCACTCTCAAGAACAGAGAAAGCCGTGCTTGAGATAGAGAGGTTCCTTAACTCCAAGGAGTTCAAGAGAAGCTACCCTGAAACGGGGGAAGACGTGAAGGTCATGGGACTAAGGGTGAAGGACGAGCTAGATGTCACGATAGCGATGGCCTTCGTCGATCGCTACATAGATAGCGAGGGGGAATACTTCAAGAGGAAGGCAGAGGTTAAGGAAGAAGTCTGCCAGTTCCTAAGGAGTAATTTCGACTTCAAAAATGTTAGAATAGAGTTTAACACCTTGGACGTTGAGGGAAGGGGGGTAAGCGGCCTTTACCTTACGGTTCTTGGGACAAGCGCCGAAAGCGGCGACTCCGGTCAGGTGGGCAGGGGAAACAGGGTAAATGGTATTATTCCACTGAACAGGCCAGTTAGCTCCGAAGCTGCTGCTGGGAAGAACCCCGTGAGTCATGTGGGTAAGATATACAACATCCTCACACACAAGATGGCTGAGAGGATCTACAGGGAAGTCCCAGGACTTGATGAAGTTTACGTCTGGCTCCTGAGCAAGATAGGCCAGAGGATAGATGAACCTGCCATGACAGCTGTGGAACTCGTCATGAAGGATGACCAGAAGCTGGAGGACATAAAGGGACAGGTTGAGGAGATAATAAACTCGGAACTTGACAGGATATTGGAGTTCTGCGATGAGCTGGCAGAAGGAAAGATCTCACTGTACTAAAGGAAACCTGCCCTCTTGTTTAGCTCCTCCACAACCCATCTGCTCTGGTCAAGGAGAGTTGAGGAAAACCCTTCTAAGCTTATTGGGGTGAGGGATACAATGCCCTCCATTACAGCGGACACATCGTCTGTCCTCTCACGAGACTGGTAGAGTTCCATTCGCCAGGGCCTCCATACGTACGTCTTGGGAGAAATCTCATTGAAGACATCTGGATATGAGCTTCTAGCTAGCTTGGTCAGCCTGATTGGGCCCTTAAACCTCTCCGGGAAGTTGATGGAGAATATATCTACGCCGCCCGGGAACCCCTTCCTTAGCAGCGTGTCGACAAGTTCTTTCAGGATGATGCCAGCTCTGTCAAGTTCGTCCGTAAGCCCTTCAGGCTTCAAGCTCAGAGTACAGTAGGAGGCGGATACAGACTTAATCCCATGGATTGCTGCTTCTAGAGCCGCGCCGATCGTGCCTGAGCTGAAGAAATCATCAAGTCCTAGGTTTGGGCCTATGTTAATGCCTGAAACGACGATATCGGGTCTCCTCCTTATGAGCTTAAAGAGGCCAAGGAGAATGCAATCTGCTGGCGTCCCGGAGACCGAGTAGGCAAGCATTTCACCATCCCTGTGTTCCTTAACCCTTAACTTCTTGCCGACGCTAATGCTCTTCCCAGCTCCGCTCATGTGCTCCTCTGGGGCGATGACCACAACTTCTCCTACTTCCTTAAGGTGCTTCCAAGCCGTTTTGAGGCCAATTGATCCGATTCCATCGTCGTTTATTAGTAGGATAAGTCCATCCATCTTTCATTTCTCCCCAATCAAGATCCGGGTTTTCATTGGAGAACATTTAAACTAGATCTCACGCCAAATAAGGCGATGAGGAGATCAAAGGTAATGCTCTCCAAGAAGGGTCAAGTGAGGCTGGAAGACCTCCTGGATCTTTTGAGATCCGCAGAAGATTTTCGAAGGTGCGGGGCCGTTGTCATATTCGCCGGGGTAGTTAGAGGTGTTGGAAGGAATGGAGCGGATGTTAAGCTCCTCTCGTACGAGGTATATGAGGAGGAGGCCCTTAGGTCTCTGAACAGGATAAGAGAGGAGGTCATGCGAGAAATCGAGGGAGTACACGAGGTCATCATAAATCACGTCATAGACGATCTTGAGGTCGGGGATGAAATACTTCACGTCCTCGTAGCTGCAGAACATAGAGAGGAAGCTTTCCTGGCAGCAAAACTAATTGTGGACAGGCTGAAGAAGGAAAC
>QMVU01000230.1 GCA_003661265.1 Thermoproteota archaeon
AATAAATAGTTAACTAATTGTTATAAGCCCTCTAAAGCACCCTGGAGAGGTACGCTTGATCAAAATTGCTTGAGAGTTCTATAATTCGGCAGCTTATAAATGAACTCGTCTTACAGGTTCGACTCCAAGTTTTTCGTGAAAGGAAAGTTTCACGAAATAATTACTTGGCTTTTTCGCAGGGATGGATAAAGTTTTGTGAAGATTAACAAACCTCTCTCCTGCCTTCGATAGAAAGATAGCAACACCTACGGGCCCTTTGGTCAATATAATCTAATATCAAGAGTTCCAGTTAAACGGAGCATGAATTGTGGGGAACAACATCTATTAGCAGCCAAAATATTGATTTTATGGACCTTAGATTTCTCCTTTATCAAAAGATCCTGATT
Organism: Thermoproteota archaeon; assembly: GCA_003661265.1. Lineage (GTDB taxonomy): Archaea > Korarchaeota > Korarchaeia > Korarchaeales > Korarchaeaceae > QMVU01. The sequence continues at coordinate 387 of QMVU01000230.1, forward strand.
TTTGGCAGCTAAAGCTTCAGCTCCGCTGTAATAACAAAATGTGATCATTTAAGGTGTGCTAGATACATAAAAGAAATTGAGAACCACTTAGTGGTGAAGCTTTGCTCGCCCTAGAGGCAATATAGCTTGGCAAGAAATATGGAGACGTTTAGGGGCTCAAGAACTCGACTTTTTCGGTGAATAAAGGTGAGCTAGCCGTTCTAGTTGGACCTAACGGTGCAGGCAAGACAACTACTGTGAAACTGCTTGCTACAATCCTTAAGCCAACTAAGGGAAAAGCCTCTGTCCTTGGCATGGATCTCGTCAGCGAGTACAAAGAGATAAGGAAGAAAATAGCATACCTGCCCCAGGACTTTGAGCCGTACAGAGATCTTACACCGATGGAGGCTGTGATGTGGAGCTTAGTGGGTAGAGGATGGTCTTTAACAGATGCTAGGGCCCAAGCTAAGAATTGGATTGAGCTAATGGGTCTGTGGGATTCAAGAAACAAAACTTGCTGGACTTTAAGCGGTGGTCAGAGAAGGAGGGTTGTTGTTGCTATGGTTCTAGCCACAGAAGCTGATCTTATATTCTTAGATGAACCGACAACTGGGTTGGATGTCGAGGCGCGTCACTCAACCTGGAAAGCCATAAGGGAAATAGTGAAGGAGGGAACTACAATCTTGCTAACAACTCACAACATGAAAGAGGCTGAGACCATTGCTGACACAGTTATCCTGATAAACCAGGGCAAAACTCTTGTCCAAGGATCTCCCAACAAGCTAGTAGATTCACTGCCCTATAAACACAGGATAGCTGCTAAGAAGGCCGATGAAATGGATGTAGACCTCAAGAACTTTATAGACCTAGGAGACAGGCTAATAGCTTATGCCAGAGATTACGAGGAGGCCAAGGACCTAGTATCAAAGCTTAGTGATTTCACAAGCGTCTTGTCAATACACAGGGTTGGCCTTGAAGATGCATACCTCTACCTAGTAAAAAGGGGGAGGGAGAACTATGAGAAGGCTTAGACAAATCCTTGGAATTGCTGTTTTAAGATCTAGGTGGATAAAGAGGCAATATCTCTGGATGTTCCAGGGCTTTGTCGGCGTAGTTGGGTTTACTATCACTCTTTTTGTTTGGGGAGGCACAGATGCCATTAGGAACCTGATAATAGCGCTTTTCATAGTTGGAGCTTGGGGCCTTGGGCTTAACATAGTGGCTCAGCAGATTGGGTGGGATAGGGTGTACTACGCCTTGGAGTTTTACGTAGCTTCGCCCATAACCCTGCCAACTTACTTCATGGGCACGGTCTTGGGCTCAACTCCTTTCCTCCTTAGAAACATGCTGCCTGCCACTCTAACTGCTTTGTTGCTGGGGATGAAGCCCTCCTCGTTAATCCCAGTACTTCTCCTTTCTGCTTTCTCATTGGTTTTAGGAGCCTTTACCTCTCTTTCAATAGTGCTAAGGCTGAAAAATCCGACGAACATATCCGCTATAACTAACCCGCTTTACACATTCACGATAACCTTACCTCCCGTCTACTATCCCCTAACATTCTTGCCTCCTGTGCTTGCGAAGGTAGCCCTAATTATGCCCACTGTTTCCCTCATGGAGCTAGCCAGATGGCTAGCTGGGCTGCCTGTAGCTTGCAATCCAGCTCTTCCAGCTGTATCCTTGTGCTTTTGGATAATAACTGTAACCATCTTAGTTGCGAGGAAGTTTAGATGGGGGCAAGAATGAGGCCGAAGTATCTGTCTTTGAGAGGCTAGCGCGCTACTCTTTCCTGAAAGATAAAATAGATCATAGGGCATTGCAGTGGAACTAGAAACCATGTCGTTATATTGCTCTTACCAACCCTACAGCTCCCGTAGGGCAAACGGTAGTGCATAAACCGCATCCAAAGCATTTCTCCTCATCAACTACGCACTTATTACCGACTAAGCTCCTGGCCTCAAATATACAGCGCTCTATGCAGGCTCCACATCCAATGCACTTGTCCGGATTAACTATAGATACAAAGCCTGATTTTGCTATGTGGTGCTTTATCCCGTAATTCATGTAAGCTCTTAAGTACATGCAACAGCAGGGACAGCAGCTGCAGACGTCAAAGACCTCTCTTCTTATCCAGTCGATGTAAAGAGCCTGGCGTAAGAGACCATGCTCATTTGCCAACCCAAGGACCTCCTCAGCCTCATCGGGCTGGATCTTCTCCGCAACCCTTCTTTCTACCAGCTCGTCTGAGAACTCGTTAAGGGCTATGCAGGTCCTCAGAGACTTATCGCGATTCTTGTAAGTCATCCTACAATCACAGTTCCTGAGAGAAATCGATTTAGCCTTCTTAACAATCGAAACAGCATCTTCATGGAGCGGGCTGCATGGCTTATGAAATTTAATCGGATACCCTCGGAATCGCTGAAAAGACCTACCATCCCATTCTTCCTTAGCCGCAGCTGTGAAGAGTCTCCAGGAGCTCAGCTGTAAGTACGGAGCTGTTATACAAAACCTTCTGGGAGCGTCAGAGATTCCTACATCCTTCTGCGACTTAACCTCTTCTCCCTAACGAGATGCACCTTCCCCTCAAGCCAGCCTATTCTTACCCCCTCTCCGCCTTCAAAATCAAACTCTGGGATGTACGGCTTTATGTCAAGTAGTGGAGTGCCGTCTAGGACATCAATTCCCTCCACTTGAAGGACGCAGTCCTCCACCTTAACTAGGCGAACTA
>QMVU01000231.1 GCA_003661265.1 Thermoproteota archaeon
AAGTAAGGGTCATGAGGCAGAGGACTCCGCTCCTAGAGGAGGAGAAGGAGGGAGAGTATTAAGGGGCTGGCCTTTGCCAGCTAAAGCTGTAGTTAGGGCTCTGCCCTCAGAGCTCTCAGGAAGAGGCCTCATCAGGATAGATGAGGTGACAGCGTCTAAACTGGGCTTGAGCATAGGGGACTATGTCGAGGTCTTGGGGAGAAAAAGGGTTGCTGGCACTGTAATCCTAAGGGATTTCACATCAAGACCTGTTGTAGAGCTTGACAGCATCTTCAGGCTTAACGCAGGGGTCGAAATAGGGGATGAGGTTATCTTAAGGCCAGCTAAAGCTAAGAAAGCTGCTGTAGTAGTCCTCTCGCCAAACAGACCTGGGAAGGTGGACCTGAAGGGCCTGAAGTCCAAGCTCCTCGGTCATCTTTTGGTTAAGGGCAATCTGATAAGGGTCAGGTTAAGGGGAGGGGAATTCTCCGCAATCGTGGATGAAACCTACCCGTCTGGTGTCGTCATCGTGGAAAGGGAGACGGACCTAGCCATAAGAGGAGCTAGCTCAGGGAGGAAGAACTACAAAAGCCTTTCTGAGCTCGCTGGTTTCGACTCCCAGATAAAGGTGCTGAGGGAGAGGGTCATAGAGCCCATCAAGCAGAGGAGTAGGTACAGCGAATTTGGGATAAGGCCCCCGAAGGGTGTCTTAATCATAGGACCATCTGGAGTAGGTAAGAGCACTCTGGCCAGGGCTTTGGCTAGGGAGATAAGTGAGAACTTCGTGGAGGTGAAAGGAAGTCAGGCCTCTGCCATGCCTCCTGAGCTCCTCGAGGAGAAGCTTAGGTCCGCATTCGAGATGGCTGAGAAGAGTTCTCCTTCAGCTGTTCTCCTGGATGACCTGGACAAGATGGGTTCAGAGCTGTGGAACCTCCTTATAAGCCTGCTCGACGATCACGAGGAGGATGATATAATCGTAATTGCCACCGCGACAAGCAAGGATGAGCTTCCACGCCAGTTGCTGAGGGGAGGAAGGCTTGAGCTTAAGGTGGAGCTTGGCGTCCCGGGGAGAAAGGAGAGGGAGGAGATGCTCCTGGAGATAACCAAGAGGTTGCCCCTTTCAAAGGAGTTCTTCAGGAGGAGGTGCAAGAAATGTGGCTTTACCTCCCCACTAACGACGAGGAAGTGCCTAAGGTGCGGTTCTGAGGAGCTGATTGAGGAGAAAGACCTTAGCTGGCTTGCTGATGTTACTCACGGATTTGTAGCAGCAGACCTAGAATCTCTTTGCAGAGAAGCCTTGATAGAAGCTGTTAACAGGTCTTTAAACGCTAAAAATGGGAGAAAGGTAATCGTAACGAGGGCGGACTTTGAAAGGGCTCTAAGGCTAGTTGAACCAACTGCGAGAAGCGGAATAACAAGCGAAATACCGAAGACCAGGTGGGAGGACATAGGAGGACTGGAGGAAGTCATTCAACAGCTCAGGGAGATGATAGAGTGGCCGATAAAAAGGCCTGAACTCTTTGAGAAGATGGGGATCCAACCACCAAAGGGAATCCTGCTTTATGGCCCTCCAGGATGTGGGAAAACCCTTCTGGCGAGGGCTGTTGCCTCTGAGAGTGGAGCAGCCTTTATAGGGGTAAAAGGTCCGGAGCTCCTGAGCAAGTGGGTTGGGGAGAGCGAGAAGGCTGTTAGGGAGATATTCAGGAAAGCCAGGCAAGTTGCTCCTTGCGTCATATTCTTCGATGAAATAGATGCCCTAGCTCCAACTAGGTCGGGTGATGGAGGATCTAAAGTTAGCGAGAGGGTAGTCGCCCAACTCCTGACGGAGATGGATGGTATAGAGGAGCTCAGGAACATCTTCGTAATAGCAGCAACGAACAGACCAGACCTAGTGGATCCAGCCCTGTTGAGGCCGGGACGCTTCGACAGACTTATATTCGTTCCAAAGCCGGACTTTAAGGCTAGGCTCTCCATATTCAAGATACACACCAGGAACATGCCTCTAGCCGAAGACGTAAGCTTGGAGCGCCTGGCAAGGGAGACTGAGGGGATGACAGGGGCCGACATAAAGTCTATATGCACAGAAGCTGGGATGATGGCCTTAAGGGAGAGCAAAGACGCTGATAAGGTGTACATGAGGCACTTCCTAGCGGCCCTCCATAGAATTAAACTCAGGAAGAAGAGTATTAGGGACTAATGTCTTCACTCTAATTTAGACTTCTAACCTACCGGTATTTCAGCCAAGAAGACCATAAAAACTAAAATTTAGATGGTTAAATTCAACAAAGGTTTTCCTAAATTAATTGATCTGTTATTATCTCCTCCATTCTTACCACTATAAAATAAATTTTAAACTAGTCTAGGGGAGGCTTCTCCCTAAAAATCCTACAAAGAAAGGATTAATCCATATTATCTGGAAAGTATAAGGCGACTTCTTTAACTTTGAATCTAAAAATTAAAAAAGAGGGTGAGAATAATTCTAGATACCCGCAAATGGCTAGGATGGAACGTTATCTATGAGTTTCCATATGAGGAAGACAGAGAAAAAGTTAGGCCGTATGATGAGAGAGTATAGTTAAGCTACTTGACTTCTAACTCCTGCATAATTCTTTCGTATTTCTCCTCACTATATATGAAGGTCCCATTCAAACTATCAAGATCTCTGAGCCAAAACTCTCCGTTAAACCACTCTATCAATGCATGGGTAGGGGAAATGAATTTCTCGGGATTATCTATTCTAAGATCCACACCTGCTCTCCTTCCTATCCTATAATTACCCTCCCTCTAAGGGGAGGAAGACCCTTATAACACCATAACAAGTTTCCATTTCTATCGAAGAAATGTACATAGCCATTTCCAGATCCAGAAGCTACGTAGCTACCATCAGATGATACGGAAACGCTACATACAATGCCTCCTGTCTTATAGCTCCAAAGAAGATTAAAAGATGGCTGACCAGATACCATCAACCCTTGGAGAAGAAACGACGATAAAAGAACGATAACCCAACCTTGAGGAATTCTCTTGATCCCACTTTTTACTCTCATTGTTTAACATTCCCTTCATAGGACCGCTTTACTATCAGTGCTCTCAAATATTTAAAATTCTTTG
>QMVU01000232.1 GCA_003661265.1 Thermoproteota archaeon
ACGACGGTCACGTTGAGCTCAATCCTGAACTCATCGCCGACGTCTAAAGTTATGTTGGTCCAGTAAAGGGTTCCGTTTGGGAAAGTCCCGTTCTGAGGCGGATCTATTGCATCCAGGGAGAGCCCGTTCCCCAGGTTATCGAGGATCGTCACATTTCTCGCCAGGGAGAAGCCCTCATTTCTGACCCTAACTACCCAGCTAACTTGATCTCCCTTATGAGCTGGTACAACTACCGGTTCCTTGTACACCACTAGGACTGGATGCAATACCTTTATCCCAGGAGATTCCTCTTTCTTGTAAAAGGTGTGGGTTCCATTGGAGTACTCCGCAAAAGCCCTATCTATTGCTCCTGTCTTAGCGCTACATCCAGCAGTTAAATTAAACTCAATAACATACGAGCTGTTGACGGGCAGATCCCCCAAATTCCAGGTAAGGTTCCTCCCCAATATCGAAGGGTCAACGGGAGTCCCGTTGACCCTTCCGCTCCCATCTTGATAACGGAACCCCTCAGGCATCTCGTTGGTTACATTCAGATCTTGGACCGTCCCATTACCGACGTTCTTAACTGTTATCGAGAAGGTGGAGGGGATGCACTCCCCCACCTCCTGAGGGGTCGTCAAATCTAGCCTAATATCAGGAGAGCTAACAGATTGGGAGAAGGAAGCTCGAGGAGGATTAAACCTTCTCTGAAGATGGGGTGTTTGTATCTGCACCGTCAGGGAGAGGAGAATTATGGAGAGAAATAAGAGAGCTGGTTGAGATTTGCTCACCTACCCCTCCACCTGTCCCTACGATGAATCGCTATAATAAAATTATTTCCCTGTCAACTGGAGGTATTATTTAATGATTTAATAGTAATACCGATGCCTGAATATAGAAAACACATTAGTGGGCTTTTTCTCAACTTTTAAACCATGGAATCCAACAATAAGATCACATCTAGAAAAAGTTACTGTGCATCAGGATAAATAATTTTGAGTTTCATCAGGGCAAAAAATTTGCCCTGGAGGAGGGAAGCTCTAAGAAGCCAAATCGTATAACCTCGTTACGTCAGCAAGAATCCGGCTTGAGGCTTTGTGTAGAGCCCAAGAAATTGTTATCGATAATAAGATGGAGAGAGACGCTGTTTGGAACGTGAAATTGGGGATCAACACTTCCTTAAAGAGCAAAGTCGCTGAGAAGTACGTCAGGATCACTATTACGGTAACTACAAGCAGGGCAATGTCTTCGAACATGTAGAGGCCTGTTGGCATCTGCTTGACTATTTTCCTCTTGGAAGCGAGGTAAGTTGTGACAACCAAGAGCACAAAGGACGTGAAGATCGTGATAGGCAGCACAATTAGAGGTTCTAGGAGCAGTCGAGGGTCCTCCCTTACTATTGCGTCGAAGAGGGCTATGGTTAGGAAGGCCTCCGAGAAGTACATGGAGTGCTTCAACAGAAGGCCGGAGGCCAGGGGCTTTAGCTCAAGGGCGTAAACTCTGAACATCCACATGGCGGAAAGGTCCTTAGCAATGGCCTGGCCCACCAAGAAGCTGGCCATTTCAGAGACCATGAGCGGGATTATGAAGGTCGTGATGAAGGACGCGTTTCTAGGATCGAATCCCAGCTTAGGAGCAACATGAAGGAAAACGAGACCGCTTCCTCCAGAAACAGCTAGGACTATGAGGAGGTTCCTTAGGTGAGTTAGAGTAAGGACGTCAAAGCTGAAAACGTACCTGAAGAGTGCCTCCTCCGGATCGGCCGAGTAAAGTGAAGCTCCCGTCTTAAAAGCTTTTGAACGAGCCTCCTTCATCAGCTCAGAAATCGGCCTTACGTACTCTGCCGGAACTCTACCAGCAAGCTTCACCGTTAGAAGGAGGAGCAGAACAAGGATCCCTAGACTTAGTTCCCAGCGGATTAACACGTCCTGCAGATCCTCTGAAATTGTGGCACAATAGATAGCTGCCTCGGCGAGGTACCTGAATGGGAGTTTGAGGAGGGGTGAAGGTCTCAACGTTAGGATCGAGTGAAATGCCGCTATTAACAAGTAGGCAAGGCACGTAAACTTCATTAACCACTCCTTCTCCATGAAGGAGATCCTAATCACGTTTACTAGCGTGGAGATTACCGAGAAATAGGCTATTATTGTTAAGAGCACTGGAGGGAAGAGGAAGGCTTTTCCCCAGTTCCCTCCGGAGATCTGTGAAATTAGGGGGACGAAGCCAAAGTAGGGTAGGCTCATTAAGGTCATCTGAGCCAGCTCCATGAAGCTCCTTCCAAGAACGTAAGTGCTCATGTCCAAAGGCTGAGCTAATAGGAGCTCGTATTCAGCTTCCTCAATGACCCTTATAGCTGCCTTCCCCGTGATAACCATCAAAAGGGGTGATAAGGTCAGCAAGGAACTAAGGATATCCACGAGCTTATACTTGTTCAGCCCAAGTCTCAACAAGATCTCCCTAAAGGACTCTTTGAAGGGCCGTCCTTCGGTCTTATTTGCCTCATGATCGAGGAGGGTGATGGGGGCAAAGACCACTACACCCATGATAAGGCCTATCACAGCGATCGACAGCAAAGCCTTCTTGAACTTCTTTACGAACGGATTTATGACGTAGTTCTTTAGGAGGTACTTGGTTATCGTCAGGGACTTCCTAATCTCCATTTGAGCCACCCACTATCCTGAGGAAGACCTCCTCCAGCGTCGCCTCCTCCCCTGATTCAGCTCTCCTCCTTATCTCGTCAATCGACCCCTCTGCCACGAGCACGCCCTGGTTTATTATGCCCACCTTAGTGCAGAACCTCTCCACCATGTCCAGGAGATGGCTCGAGATGAGAGCAGTCACACCCTTTGATGTGAGCCTCCTGATTTCCTCCTTAAATGCGTGCTAGGCCTCTGGATCCATGCCAGCCATGGGTTCGTCCATAATTAGGACCTTTGGCTTCACCATCAGGGCGGCTGAGATCAACACCTTCTGAACCATCCCCCTGGACAGGCTTCCGATGAGCTCATCCCTCCTTCCCTCCATTTCGAACAGGTTGAGGTAGTACTCAACCGCATCCCTAACTTCCTCTTTGCT
>QMVU01000233.1 GCA_003661265.1 Thermoproteota archaeon
GTAGCTGGCCACGATCTCTCCTATGCCTTCGTAAGCTTTGGGGCCGCCTAAGTAGATCATGGCATCTACAGAGTAGTGTTCAGCTTTCCAGAGTTCATCAGGTCTTAGTATGAAGCAAGGGAACCCTTGCTTTAGAAGAGCTTTATTAAGCTCGCGCGCGGCTTCTATATCAACGGAATTAGATACTATGATTATTACTCCTGGAGAACAGGCCGTTGAAACTGCTGGAGTGATCATAAGAAGAGCAAGTAAGAATAACGAGAGTTTTAGAGGGGGCATCATGTTCCTATAGGGAGGAGGGTACTAAAAGCTTTGTGAACATTATGGTGTAGTCGTTGAAGTTAAACGTAGAACAGCACCATCCAACTTTAACCTGATCTCATAATTTTAACTCATTAAGCTCTTGGACCTCAGCAACACGAGTTTCAGGGATGGCATCCCTACGACAAAATAGCAATAACAAAAGTTAAAAAATTAGGTTTGCCTAACATGAGCGATCACCGCTAGATCGCTGGGGAGGTAGATCAGAAACGAGGTTCAGTCGAAACATCAAAAATCACCTGTCTTTGGCCTTTATAGGGGAAGGAAAACGTGCGAGAGTCATTGATATATTCGGAGGACGGGGTATAGTCAGAAAGCTTATGGAGATGGGACTTTCCCCCGGATCCGAGGTTCTTGTGTTGAAGAACTCCTTGGGCCCCATGATAATAGAGGTTAGAGGCGTTAAACTAGCTCTAGGGAGGGGGTTGGCATCAAGGGTGCTGGTGGAGCCGATAGGCTGAGTTCCCTAGGCGTCAGCCCTCAGCCCAGGGATCTCGAGCTTAAAGCCAAAAGAACCGGAAAGAAGGTCGTTATCCTAGCTCTTTCTGGGAATCCAAATGTAGGGAAGAGCACTCTCTTCAATGTTCTCACGGGAGAAACGGCTCATGTAGCCAACTGGCCTGGAGTTACGGTTGCGGTCAAGGAGGGAAGGTTGATCCACCATGGAAAGGAGATAATTGTGGTGGACCTTCCGGGAACCTACAGTCTGTCTGCAGAGGCCCCAGATGAAGCAGAGGCTATAGCCAGGGAGTTCGTAGCGAAGCACAAGCCTGACGTACTAGTAGTCCTTGTGGACGCTACTGCCCTTGAGAGAACGATGTACTTACCGATAATGGCTTTGGAAATGACTCCTCGTGTCATCATAGCCGTGAACATGATGGATGTTGCCGAGAAAAGGGCCATACACATAGATCTTGATGCACTAAGCAGAGAACTCGGAGTTCCTGTTGTTGGAATATCCGCTCTAAAGGAGCAGGGGATAGGTGCCCTGTTAGACAGGGTGCTAGATGTTGCCGAGGGGAGGGAATGCAGGAAGAAACCGTTAAAGGTAAATTACGGTCCCTTGGAGCCTTATATTTCAAAATTAGAGGGTTTGATCAGAACAAGAGGATTATTTGAGGATTACCCGCCTAGGTGGGTGGCCATAAGACTTCTTGAGGGGGATCCAGTTCTCCTAGAGAGGATCAGGTCAGAGGACCCTAGAACTTACCAAAGGGTAAATGAGATAATTCAATCCATTAAGACCAGCCTGAGAACCGATCCAAGCTTAATGGCCGTTCAAGCCAGGTTTTCATTGATCGATTCCCTCTTGAAGGGAAAGGTAACCAAGACCAGGTTAGTCTCACCGAGTTTTGAGGAGAAGCTGGATAAGATAGCTCTTCATCCAATAATAGGGCCTATTTTCGCGAGTTTCATATTATTAACCTCATTCTTAGTCGTTTTTGCGATAAACGTAGGATTCCCCCTTAACATCGTGTTCTCCCTTCTAGGAAGGGAGAGCCTGGCTGAGCTAATCGAAAGCTACAGTCTCTCTAATCTGCTTACGAGAGCCTTTGACTACTTTGCGGAGTTTGTGAGAAGTGGCTTGGAGGGATCCCCTTCATGGTTGGTCAGCCTCATCGTGGATGGGGCCATATCCGGCGTTGCCTCAGTTCTCGGATTCTTGCCACTCATCCTGATGGTTTACCTAGTCATGGGAGCCCTTCAGGACAGCGGATTAATGGCCAGAGTTGCTGTATCCCTTGACAGGTTCTTCAGAAAATTTGGACTCAGCGGGAAGGCTGTTTTTCCAGCAGTTGTTGGTTTTGGCTGCAGCGTACCAGCTGTGATGGCTACAAGGGCCATGGACGATGATAGGGAGAGGATTGTAACAGCAATGGCCGTTCCACTGATTCCATGCCAGGCCAGGCTGGTCGTCATGCTAGCAATAGCTTCAGTCATGTTTAGGTCCCCTCTTGCACAGGCAACCTTCCTCCTCGTTATTTACACTTTATCCATAGCTCTTTACCTCCTATCATCAGCCCTTTTGAACAGGGTTGTGTTTAAGGTCAAGATCCCGCCAGAGCTCGTCTTAGAGGTTCCCCCATACCACATGCCGAGTCCAAAGGTAATCTGGTGGTACGCCAGGATGAACTCCATGAAGTTCATTAAGAGGGCAGGAACTGTGATATTCTGTCTGAGCATATTGCTGTGGTTCTTACTTCACTTTAGTCCGGGAGGATTCGTATCACAGGAACTCATGGAGGTAGATTTCTTAGCCGTAGAGAAAACGTTTGCAGCTATATTAGGGAGAGCTCTGGTTCCTATAGGAAAGTTAATGGGTCTCGGAGATTGGAGGATAATGTTAGCGCTTGAAACTGGGCTTATAGCAAAAGAGAGCGTCTTAAGCACTATAGTAGCTGCAACAGGAGCTTCTGGAGTTGATCAGGCAATAAGAGCTTTGGGAATGACACCTTTGCAGGCATTTTCCCTAACTGTAGCGATGACAACTTACATACCCTGCATAGCAACAGTTGCGGTGCTAAAGCAGGAGTTGAGGGTTATCAAGTACCTCTTTACGATAATCGCATATCAACTTCTTCTAGCCTTCACGTTGGCCTCTGCCATCTATTGGATTGGGATTTTCCTAGGTCTTGGTTTTTAGTTCCCTAAGTTTGATCGTCAGGAACGCGGTCATCACGATAGCGCTAAGGACCAGCAAGTGGTGGCTGTACCTCACGACA
>QMVU01000234.1 GCA_003661265.1 Thermoproteota archaeon
AAGCGCTTCATATACTTCGTTACCCACATAGAGTCAGCATATGAGATAACTCCAGAGACTGTTGAGGCAGTTAAGAAGCTCAGGAAGCAGGGGATATACGTTTACAACCAGCAAGTCTTCACCCAGTGGAACAGTAGGAGGTTTGAGACCGTAGCCTTGAGGATAGCCCTGAAGAAGGCAGGAATAGACCCCTACTACAGCTTCTACCCGAAGGGGAAGTGGGAGCACAAGGACTACATAGTTCCAGTTGCTAGGATGTTGCAGGAGAGGAAGGAGGAGGCAAGACTGCTCCCAGGAATCTACAGGACTGAGGAACCGGTCTTCAACGTCCCAAGACTTGGGAAGAACCACCTAAGGTCTTGGCAGGATCACGAGCTCATAATGATAAGGCCTGATGGTAGGAGAGTTTACCTCTGGCACCCATGGGAGAAGAACATAGCTTTGGTGAACCCGTACATATACGTCGACATAGTTTCGATCAAGATGTACTTGGACAAGCTCAAGGAGAGGGGAGAGAATCCGGAAGACTACCAGTCGATATGGTACTACTACTAACTAACTAGCTGAACTAGGATTATAAAGCTAGCTCAGCTCTGAAGTGTGAAAGTCGTCTTTAACGCCTGCTCAGGCATTTGAAGCTTCAAACTTTTTAGAAATGGCTAGAACTAACAGTAGGGGATCAATTGAGCTTCGACTTGGTGATAAGAAGAGGGTTCATCGTAGATGGTACTGGAAGCCCAGGTTTTCGTGCAGATCTAGCCGTGAATGGAGGAAAGATAGTAAAGATAGCAAAGACCATAGAGGAAGGGGCTAAAAGGGTTATAGATGCCAGCGGGCTTGCAGTTTGTCCAGGATTCATAGACATGCACACCCACTCTGACTTCGTCCTTCTAGTAAACCCGAGGGCTGAGAGCAAGGTCAGGCAGGGGGTAACAACTGAAGTCATAGGGAACTGTGGGGAATCGGCTGCCCCTGCAAAAGGAGTGGCTCTTGAGAGGGCTGAGAGGGTGATGAGCAGGTACGGAGGTGAGGTGGAGTGGACCTCCTTCTCGGACTACCTCGACCTCCTTGAAAGGAGGGGGATTGCACTGAACGTCGCAGCCCTAGTCGGACATGGAACGGTAAGGATGTGCGTAATGGGCATGGAGAACAGGCCTCCAACGAAGGAGGAGCTTAAGGAGATGAGGGATCTTGTCTCAGAAGCGATAGAGGCTGGAGCCTTTGGCATGTCATCCGGTCTAGTGTACCCTCCTGGTAGATACGCCAGCACAGATGAGCTCATTGAGCTATGCAAGGTCGTCGCCTCCTACAATGGGATATACGCCTCCCACATAAGAGGGGAGAGGGAGACGATAGTTGAGGCAGTTAAGGAGGCGATAGAGATAGGGAGGAGGTCAGGCGTATCTGTCCAGATATCCCACCATCCAGCGAAGATAGGGGGTTGGGGGAAGTCAAGAGAAACGCTAAAGCTCATAGAGGAGGCAAGGAAGGAGGGAATTGATGTAAACTGCGACCTACACCCTTATATAGCTGGTAGCACAGGGTTAAGCGCCCTTCTACCTCCTTGGGTCCAAGAAGGGGGGCCTGAGAAGATAGTGGAGAGGCTTAAGGACAGGGAACTCAGGAGGAGGATAAGGGAGGATATGATAGAGGAGAGGGTCCCCGGTCCAGGACCCTGCGGTCTCGTGAAGAGGGGGATGTGGGACAAGATAATGCTGGCTTACTGCGAGAAGAACAAAGACCTAATAGGCCTGGACTTCGAGGAGATAGCTAGGAGGAGAGGAAAGGATCCATTTGAGGCTTATTTCGACCTTTTAGTTGAGGAGGAAGCGAGGGGAATGGTGGTAGGATTCTACTACAATGAGGAGGACATAAGGAGGGTTCTACTGCACCCGACTTCCATGATAGGATCGGATGGCTATGCTCTAGCACCCTATGGTCCCCTGGGGAAGGGAAGGATGCACCCTAGGAGCTACGGAACCTTCCCAATGGTCATCAGGAAGTATGTGAGAGGAGAGAGCAGAAAGGAACTCGTTTACGACGAGGGAGCTAAGTTGTTGACTTTAGAGGAGGCGGTAATGAAGATGACATCTGTTGCTGCGAAGAAACTAGGCCTCAAGGATAGGGGAATTTTGAAGGAGGGGATGTGCGCGGATATCGTCGTTCTAGATCCGGAAAGGGTTAAGGACAGAGCAACTTACTTGGACCCATATCAGTTCCCGGAGGGAATCGAGTACGTTATCGTGAACGGAGAAATAGTTGTTGATGAAGGGGAGCACACAGGAGCCCTGCCAGGAACCGTTCTTAGGCACATGTAAAATAAGTTAAGAAAAACAGCATTGCTACTGTATTCTCCTTTAGATACACCTCGTCAGCTTATATCTTGAAATTCAAGGATGTTTTCACCATTTGCGACGACGCTTAATTTTAAATTTACCATGGAATATCCCATGGTATGACTGAGATATCCAAACTGGATAAGCTGGGAAGAACTGTTGTACCTAGTGCCGTCCGTAAGGCCTTAGGCCTTATGGAGAACGACAAACTTGAGTGGATAGTAGTAGGAGACAAAGCCGTAGTTTGGAGGAAAAGGGAAGCGTCTTCCAAAGAGGTTAGAAAAAGGATCAACGAACTTAGGAGGAAGGCACCAACCTGCTTTGTGGCCAGAAGAGAACGCAAACGAGATATGTATGGGAAGGCTGTTCGTGAATGGGCCCTGGCAAAACTAGGTTTGATGGGGTAGTAGATGTTGGTATCCTGGTTCTAAGTCATTGCGAGAATCCAGCGAAGAATGAGGCCCTCGACTTTCTTGAGAAGGTATTGACGATGGAAAGACCATCTTTAATTCCAATGACCGCTTTTCTAGGGGCTTATCACATAATGACTAGGTACTTGGGTATTAAGGAGGAAGAAGCTGCAGAAGAACTCTATAAGACAGCTTCGCTAGATCTGGAAATCTTCTTTCAGGATATTACAGTTGACTTGATCGAGGAAGCGCTAACTCTTGCTCCAGAATTCGATATAGAG
>QMVU01000235.1 GCA_003661265.1 Thermoproteota archaeon
TAGATGATTATGTCGCCCTTCCTCTCACATCGAGTGCCTGTTGTGGCTAGACCTCTGTCCAATGCCTTGATGAGGGAATTTAGATCATGTGACGCCAGATCAAAGCCATAGACTTCTAGGAAGATCTTGCAGCAGTTCTCACCACATCTCTTCAGAACCCTCCTCGCCGTCTCTTCATCCACCTCATTCAGACCAGTCGCAATCCCTCTTATCCAAGTCCGTAAAAACTCCTCAATCCTTCCAGCATCTTTAACCTCATGGGCATACGTCCTTTTATATGCCTTAAGCTCCTTAACCATTCTCCCTCCTCTAAATAACCAATCTCTTTGAATAAAAATCTACGCGCGACTTTTTTCCTTTTTTAAGTTCTATGAATAAGTGGGTTGTGTCTTTTGGTTGTGTCTTTTCATAGATCACTTTTTCACTGATCTGGAGATAAGAACTCATTAATTTTATATAGACTGACCGGTCAGTCTATTAGAAAAGGCTTGGCGGAAGTTACAAGAGAAAAAATCATAGAAGCAGCTGCTAAGTGCTTTTCTGAGAGAGGATACACGAAAACAACAATGGATAAAATAGCAGAAGAGGCTGGAGTTAGCAAGGGAACCCTATACTGGTACTTCAAGAGTAAGGAGGAGCTTTTCGTCGAGCTAAAGGAAAGGCAGATATCAAAGGTTCTGAAGCAGCTTGAAAACCTTTTTGCCCAGAAAAAGGCCTTCAATATCAAATTAATGAGGGCAATTTCCACGTATTTCTCCTACTTGGTCCCAGAAAAAAGGGAAGTTGCCAGACTTAATGTGGAATTTCTATCAGAGGCGCCCAAGATCCCTAGGCTAAACAGGATGCTGAAGAGGCAGTATCAGAGAGTCCTGGACTTAATCAGATCTACGATAGAGAAAGCCATGGAAAGGGGCGAGTTGAGAAAGGATATCGATCCGGGGACGCTTTCAATGATTTTATTGGCAATGCTTGACGGATTAGAGTTACATTGGGCAGTTCTCGGTGTGGACTTCGATTGGGAGAAAGTGAAAGAAACCCTGCTTGACGTACTGATGAAGGGTCTGGAACCAAGGGAATGAGGTGTATGCATTGTCAACACGTTCAAAGAGGACAAGGTACGAGGTCTACGCTGACTTGCTTAACACAATAAGGATGGAGGGTGGTTGTACCATAACTAGAGCATCCTATGGTGCGAGAATTCCTGTTGATAGGGCAAACAGGTTCTTACACGAGCTAATAAGGGTGGGGTTAGTGAGAGTTGAGGAGAAAGATGGATCAAGGATTTACAAGGTGACGATAAGGGGTATCGAGTTCCTTGAACTCTTTTCAAGACTTAAGAAGCTGCTTGGTGAGCCCCTCGGCTACATGGAACGATAGTATCCTCTCTTTTTGTGATCACTGAACGTTACCACAAGATGTAATTCATTCTTGTGCGTTTCCTCTTTAAATCCTCCCTTGAGAGTAAGCTCGATGTAAAATGGGAGTCAGAAACGGATATTCTAGGTTGATGGTCGAGGTGAACGCGCTTACCCTTAGACTGTTCAAGGAGCCAGACACGAGACTAGGCGCACATGAGTCCCTGATGATGGCTTCCTTGCTTGTCAGAAGTTCTGAAGATTTCGACGGAGTTACGATTGTTTAATTAATTTTTTGACGTGGTCTCAAATTGTGACTTGAGATAAAAAGGACTAACTATGGGTCAGGTTGGTGAACATGTCAGAGGTCGTAAGGGTTGAGCCATGGAAGACAGTGAAGCTAGGGGAAGTAAGCGGGAACCTTCTGATGGGAGAAGGCTCAACAGCTGAAGGGGAGGGTGTCCCTCCAAGGATCAGGGTTAGGGGGACAGTCAGGTGTACCGGCTACTGCACCTTCATAGGCACATTAGAGGCAGGGAAGTTCTACGCAAGAGGAGGAGATATCACGGTCGAAGGGGACTTGATCGTCGAGACTGAAATCAGGATAGATAGAGGGAAATTAACGGTTAGGGGGGATGTAAAGGCCAAGACAATAGATGTAGACAAGAAGGTCGTGGTATCCAAGAACTTAGAGGCAGAGGAAGTGAAGGTTGGAGGCTCTTTGGAGGTTGAAGGGAGAGTGGAGGCGGAATTAGTTGACGTGGGCGGTTTCTTCGCAGCTGGAGGCGAGGTGAAGGTCAAGAAGGTCGAGGTGGGAGGGAGCTTCAGGGCCGAGGGAAATGTGGAGATAGAGGAGCTGGACGTCGGGGGGAAGGCTGCGGTTGCTGGATGAAAAATAATTGACGTTGATGTTGGAGGGGGGTTCGAATCAAAGCATTCGCTAACCTTCGAGAAGCTGGTCGTAGGAGGAGCTGCCAAGCTCGGTGAGAAAAGCATTGGAGGAACTATAGATGTTGGGGGGAGCCTCAAAACCGAATCTGGATTAAAATTCGAGAAGATAGATGTTGGAGGAGCTGTCTCCATAGCTGGAGATGCAGAAGGAGGTGAAATCAACGTAGGGGGGATCTTGAAGGTATCTGGGTCCATTAAATTCAACAGAATAGACGTTGGAGGGAAGGTGAGCATATCTGGAACGGCTGAAGGAGATGAAGTTGACGTTGGTGGGAAGATAAGTGTTGACAGGGATCTGAAGCTCAGAGGAAAGCTGGATGTAGGAGATGTCTGCAAGGTAAAGGGTCTTTTAGAGGCAGAGTCCATATCGATCGGAGGAGGGGTTGAAGCCGAGCTAATAAGGGCAGAGAACTCGATAAAGGTCGGCGGTTACATAAGGACTTCCAAGGGGACGAAGGCTAAGAAGGTAAGAATCGGCAAGAGAGGGGAGATTAGGGGACCTGTTGTAGCTGAGGAGGTAATAGTTGAGGAGAGGGCTAGGGTTGAGGACATTTATGCTGACGAAATAGTTATGGAAGAGAGGGCTAGGGCAAGGAGCCTTCATGGAAGGAGGATTTACTTGGAAAGAGGGTGCAGGGTTCTGGGAGAAGTGGAGTACGTTGAGGCTTTAGAAAAAGAGGTTGACGTTGAGGTAAGGTATGGGAAGAAGGTTGAAGAGA
>QMVU01000236.1 GCA_003661265.1 Thermoproteota archaeon
AAGCGCCTCTGTCCATGAAGGATCCGGTTGGGTTCGTGGTTTCATCCTTAACGAAAAGTTCCTTTAGACCCATCTTGGAACCTATCTTCCTGGCTTTATGGAGCCTAGTATTGCCCTCCCCTAAAGAAATGGCTTTTTCAGGGTGGCTTGGAAGGAGTTCCCAGTACTTCCAAATTCCACCAGCTCTGGAAACCCATCTACCTTTAATTGAGATCTCCCTAAGTTTATCCATATTATACCCGATGTTAAGGGGACCACCGCAGTTTTCGCACCTGTTTCTCAGCCTTTCTAAGTCATAGGATGCTCTGCACCTCTCACAATAAAGGAAGCTAGCATAAGTCATCTCAAATATTCAAGCTTACTTATCTATATTTAAGCTAAAACTGAATTATGTTAAGCGATGTCAAAGGATACCTCCAGAAAGACAGCTGGTCTAGCTGTTGGTGCAGCAGCCGTAGCGGTTGCTACTTTAATGATTAGAGTGCCTGTACCCCAAACGAGGGGTTATATAAACCTAGGCGATACCATGGTCCTTCTGTTTGCGGTGCTCCTTGGACCTGTGGTTGGAGGAGCCGCTGGCGGAATAGGGTCAGCGCTAGCAGACGTCATAGGAGGCTACCCCCACTGGGCCCCTTGGACATTGATCATCAAGGGAATAGAGGGGGCTATAGCTGGCCAGATAGCGAAGAAGAAGAGCTTCTTTCTCATAATTGGAACTTGTTTGGGCGCAGTTGAAATGGTGCTAGGCTATTTCCTCGTCGAATCATATCTTTACGGTGTTGGAGCAGCTCTTGTTGAATTACCTGGAAACGTAGTTCAGGCAATCTCAGGCATAGTCTTCTCAAACCTAGTGTACGTGGCACTAAGCAAGCTAGGTCTGAGCTTTAGCTAGCTTCAACGTTTTAGGAAATCTATCTCCTTTGAGATCATCGTAGTGAGGATCTCAGCTCTATTCGCCCTGACAACGACGGTATCCTCTATTCTTATACCTCCCCACCCTTTGATGTATATTCCGGGCTCGACCGTCACTACCATTCCCTGCCTAAGCTTTCCTTTAGCTCCAACGATTAGTCTCGGCTTCTCATGTACGTCAAGCCCAACCCCATGACCAAGGGAGTGTACGAATTCTCCTATTAGCTCATATTTCTTCAGGACCTTCCTAGAGGCTATATCAGGATCTTGAACGGGTACCCCTCCCCTAATGGACTTCAACCCATTGCTTTGAGCCTTAGCTACAGCTTCGAACCTTTTGATGACCTCCTCATTTGGCTTTCCATAGACGAAGGTTCTCGTGGTATCGCTGCAATACCCAGCAAACTTAGCTCCCCAATCGAAGAGGACTAAGTCTCCTTCGCTAAGCTTCCTGTCGGTTGGCACATGATGGGCATTAAACGTGTTCTCCCCGAAGGCGACGATGCTTGGAAAGGCCAGATTAGATGCTCCTAGATCCCTCATGAGGAACTCAAGCTTGTTTGCGATAGCTTTCTCCGTTACACCGGGCTTAAGCTCTTCGATTACAAGTTCCAGGGCTCTAGCAGATATTTCAGCGCTTCTCTTTATCAGTTCAACCTCCTTTTCGCTCTTTATCATCCTCATCTCCTCCACATAGGATCCAGCGTCAAGAAGAGGGACTGACCTCCTCCTTGCCCTGAAGACCTTCCTTATCTCCTTTAGTGAGCTGGTTCTGGATTTCTCAACCCCAAGTCTCTTAACTTCCACTTTCCTATCGACTAAAATCTCTTTAGCCCTCTTCAAGAGATTTGCTTGCTTTATCTGTTTCTTGTTAAGGCCATAGTAGGGCTTAACTGCCTCAACTTCGAAAGGGGATTCCTGCTCCGCAAGGGCATCCCCGAACGCGTACCTCACAAGAAGAAAGGGTTCTCCGTCAAGGGGAATAACAAGTAAGCCCGCATTCCTTGTCCCGCTCAGATAGAACATGTTCGATCCAGCGAGAAAGAGACATGCATCTACGTCCTCCCTTTCCATCCACCCCTTAAGCTTACCTATCCTTCTCATGAGCTCCTCCTTTCCTATTACAGCTTTCATAGCTCCCTGCATTAACTTATGTCTTTTTCTAAAAATGTAATCCAAGGTAGGGGATTAGCAGGATACTCCTATGCAGCTCCACATCCCAGAATGAAGGATAAACGTCATTTATGCGTAATTTAGTTTGGCTAAATTACCTAGGCCTTTGCTCTCTGATAATCCTAAGAACCACCTTAACGAATTCCATCAAGTCCTTAACGTCTTTAGTCATGATGGTGAAGAGTTTCCTCGTCTCTATTTCAGCATATCTGTGGACTAAGAGGTTCCTGAACTTTGCCATCCTTTGCAGCCTTAAGGAAAGGTCCTCATCTATTATGCCCTCCTCCTCAAGTATCCTGAAGATATCTGAATAGTCCATCGGCCTTCTGAACCCCTTTACTGCGATGATGTGATTTGCTATGTCGAGGCAGGCCTCTATGGACTCCAACAAGGCGTGTTTTGATGCCATCATGTCCCTGTAGCTCTTTTCAAAGCTTTCGTATCCTTCAGATGCTATTTCCCCTAGTAGTTTGAGGTTCTTCTCTATTAAGTCGATCCTCAGGTGGATCAAGTCCTTGTCTATCTCCATGCCATCCTCCTCTCCCTGATCTTGTTGTACGTTTCAAGGAATGGCCTGAAATCCATGCATTTGTCCAAAGTTGAGGTCTCGAATTTCACCCTTGTCTTCTCGTCCTTTGAAATTATCAGCTTTCCGTGCCTCAAAACCTGACATAGGAAGACCAGAGGTTTGTCGTTGAGCACCTTCACTTCAACGTCCGCGCCTGTTGCTCTGCTAAGCTTTAGAGAGAGATCTACCTCGTAAAACGGATTTTCCTCTGGGGAGGGAAGATCCCTCACGAGAACAGCTATGTCCACGTCGCTTTTCTCATGAAAATCTCCTCTGGCACGAGATCCATATAGATAAGCCACTACTACGTTTTCTTCCTCTTCAAGGACCTCTCTAAGCTTTTCGATGATG
>QMVU01000237.1 GCA_003661265.1 Thermoproteota archaeon
CTACAGGATTGCCTGTAGCCACTCAAAGAGGGAGCAATAGGCCATTAAAGGCCCTATACCAAAGGTTAAATTGAAAAGAAGGCCGTTTAAGGAAGAACTTGATAGGAAAGAGGGTTGATTTCTCCAGCAGAACCGTAATATCTCCCGATCCCATGATAGGGGTGGACGAGGTCGGCGTTCCCGTCGAAATAGCTAAAGTTCTCACCATTCCTGAGTACGTAAATGAGTGGAACATAGAGCAGCTAAAGGATCTAGTCATGAGAGGACCAAACGAGTATCCTGGGGCCAACTATATCAGGAAGAAAGGAGAGACGAGACCAATAAGCCTGAAAGTTCTGAAAAAAGACGTTCTAAGAAGAGAGGCCGAGGCCCTGGAGCCCGGGGACGTCGTTGAAAGGCACCTTCTGAACGGCGATTACGTTCTCTTTAACAGGCAGCCTTCACTTCATAAGCTCTCCATGATGAGCCACAAAGTCAGGGTTCTTCCGGGATCCACCTTCAGGGTCAATCCCGGGGCTTGCGTCCCCTACAATGCTGACTTCGATGGAGACGAGATGAACCTTCACGCATTGCAGTTGATGGAAGCAAGGATTGAGGCAGAGGAACTCATGAGTGTGAAGAAGAACCTATTATCTCCTAGGACGGGCGGTTCTATTATAGGAGCTAAGCAGGATCTGATATCTGCTGCCTATATACTGACTAAGAAGGGTTCTGTTTACACGCGAGAGGAAGCTTGTGACATTCTTGCGAAGGCAGGTATTACTGAGCTGCCGGAGCCAGCCATAAAGAAGCCAGTTGAGCTGTGGACTGGAAAGCAGATATTTTCTGCTCTCTTGCCGAAAGGTCTATCATTTGAGGGAAGAGCTGCCATATGCGAAGGCTGCAGCAAGTGCCTCAAGGAGGAATGCCCTTATGATGCATATGTCATCATAAAGGATGGAGAACTCCTTAGGGGGGTTATCGATAACGACATAATCGGTACCTTAGTAAAAGCAAAACTTACCCTCATAGACGTCATAATTAGGGACTTTGGGGAGGATGAAGCCGTTAATTTCCTCAACAGGACCATAAGAATGCTTGCCAAGATAGCAGAACTTCAAGGAATAACCATGTCGCTTAACGAATTGAGAATGCCAGATGAGTTCCACAAGAAACTGACTGAGGTCTTCGAGACAGCTTATAAGGACACGTTAGAGAGGGTTAAGGAGTTTGAGTCTCGAAGAACTAGAGTGAGAATGCCGAGGACTAAGGAGGAAATCATAAGGGCATTAATGGAGGAAAGGCTTCTCGACTTTAAGATCACAAAGACCTTGGATAAGCTCAGGTCTGAAGTCCATGATCTCGTGAAGAAGTACGCAGATCCAGAGAGTGATCCCATAATAATGGCGAAAACAGGTGCTAGAGGCTCTCTCTCAAACCTAGCTCAGGTTGTAGGCTCTGTTTGGCAGCAATCGGTGAAGAGTAAGATAGGGTTCGTTCTCACGAGCGGTAGACCAAGGAAAGGGTTTAAGGACAGGGTTCTATCCTACTTTAAGCCTGGAGACCTGACCCTAGAGGCAAGAGGATTTGTTAGAAATGGATATTATGTCGGATTGAGGCCCACGGAGTTTATCTTCCACTCAATGGCTAGCAGAGATAGCCTTATAGATAAAGGGAGGAGAACCCAGGACAGCGGATACTTCTATAGGAGAATAGCAAATGCACTAAAAGACCTATATGTGGCATATGACGGTACAGTTAGAGATTCTGAGGGAAGGATATTCCAGTTCCTGTTTGGTGGAGACGGACTGGATCCATTAAAGATGTTTAGAGGGCATCTGGTTGATTATGATTCGATCATCTCAAAGTTCGTTGAACCCAAGAGAGGAGCGTCCTTGAAGAAACTCATGAAACTGGTCGAGAAGGAAGGACTTCCTATAGAGCTGGCGGAGAGACTCCATAAAGCCAAAGCGACCCTAGCGGAAGCGGAAAAAGTGATCGAAGAAGTCAAAAAAACCATGGAAAAGGCGAAGATAGAGCCCCTTACTCCAATAGGGATAATCTGCGCCCAGAGCATTGCTGAGCCAACAACCCAGATGGTATTGAGAACCTTCCATGCACCAGGAGTTCTAGCTATGGACGTTACCAGAGGAGTTGAGAGGTTCAAGGAGATTGTCTTTTACACCAGGACTAGTACGCCTATCATGAAGATCTATCTGAAGCCGGAATGGAGCAAGGATGAGGAGAAAGTGAGAGAAGCCATAAGAAGAATAAAGGAGACCACTGTTAAGGATCTAATAACGGAGTACAGGATAGATAACAGGGCTTTCGAGCTGATATTAAAGCCTAGCAAGGAAAGACTTGAGAAGGCTGGCTTTGATATAGAAAAGCTAATTTC
This sequence comes from Thermoproteota archaeon, assembly GCA_003661265.1. Taxonomy (GTDB): domain Archaea; phylum Korarchaeota; class Korarchaeia; order Korarchaeales; family Korarchaeaceae; genus QMVU01. The sequence goes on from QMVU01000237.1 coordinate 2,378, forward strand.
TCTGATCGAAAGGAAGGTTAAGAGGATAAAGGGTTCTGTGGAACAGCGAGGGGACTATCTAGTCATAAACATGAAGGAATTAGCGAAGCCAGGCGAGGAATACAACTATCAGGCGCTGAGGAAATGGGCTATGATGATTATAAACGAAAGGGTAGGAGGAATAAAGGGGATAAAACAGGCTGTAGCAGAACTAGTTACCACCGAGAAAGGTGAAGAATTTGTGATAACTACACAGGGCTCTAACCTCAAAGAAGTCCTTAAACTCGAATTTGTGGATCCTACTAGGACGATCACTAACGATTGCTCTGAAATAGCAGAGGTATTTGGAATAGAAGCTGCTAGACAAAGCCTCCTAAATGAGTTATGGGAGGTCCTGAAAGAACAGGGCCTCGAAGTTGATAAGCGTTATATCTCGCTAATTGCAGATGCCATGACTAGAAATGGTAATTTAGAGGCAGTAAGGCTCTCTGCAATGCATATACCCTCAGGATACTTCTCTATAGCTAAGAGCCCCTTAAGCCAGATGGCCTTCGAGTGGACAAGACATGTTGCTTTAATTGCGGCTCGTAAAGGGGAGGATAACCCAATAAACTCCCCGTTAGATGCAATAATCAC
>QMVU01000238.1 GCA_003661265.1 Thermoproteota archaeon
CTCCTCATCCTCCTCATCCGTGTTTGAGATCGTCACTATGGCGATCAGGCTTCCAGCTACTACGATTAAGATTAGGATAAGGACAAACCACTTAGGCATATGGCTCATGGGAAAGGAGCAGGGAGGAGATTTAAGGAGCATGAATGAATCATCTATACCACGCCTGCATTCGTTGCCTTAAGGGGTAACCTTCCACAGAAGCTGGTAGGCATATTCTTACTTCCAACTATAGCTGGGTGGCTACTTGGAGTTTGATTCTGACTCCATAAAGGCTGTTTTATCACTGTAAGGATGGGGTTTTTATAGCTTGGCATGTTATATCAAAACATGATAGAATTAACTATCGCTCAATCAGATATAAGAAAGAGAGTTGAGTGCTTTCAGCAGTTAATGAAACAAAACAACTTAGATGCCTCGATGATTAGAACTCTCTCATCTTTCGTGTATTTTACTGGGATAAAGTGGCTCAGACCAGCCCTATTAATTCCTGCAGAGGGCGATCCTGTAGTCTTCATTTTCAAGTATGAAGCGGAGGAATTCATGGAGAAAAGCTGGATACGGAGCGTTAGGACTTACTTAAGGATTGAGAAACTCATGAAGGAGGTCACTGGAATAATACGAGAATCTGGTTATAAGAGAGTAGGATTTGACTACAGCGTTGAAAGAGACTCTTACGTGCTTCTCTTCGAGCTCTTTAAGCGTCTAAACGCTCAAGTTGAGGTTGTGGATATTCACCCATTGATCATGCAGTTACGAATGATAAAAGAGCCAAGCGAAATAGAGCTTATGAGACGAGCATCAAAAATAGCTGAAATGGGGATGCAAAAGGCTATAGACGCTATTGACGTTGGGAAAACTGAGTTGCAAGTTGCAGCTGAGGCCATAAGCGAGATGATGAAGAGAGGGGCTGAGAACCCTCATATTCACGTTACAACTGGTCCAAGACCTAGAGTTCACGCAGAACCTCGAAGTTGGGTTAAAATCAATCCTAAAGACACTGTGGAGATAGTCATTTCAGCAAATTACAATGGATATTACAGTAATCTCACAAGAACAGTTTTCTTAGGAGGCCTGTCCTCGGAAAAGAGAAGGGCATTTGAAGCTTTCATGGAAGCACATCGCACAGCTGAAGAAAACCTAAGACCAGGAAAGCAATTGATTGAAATCGAGGATCGCCTGAGGAAACTTATCGAGGGTAAGGGATACGGTGATTACTACATAACTGGTTTTGCCCATGGTGTCGGCCTCTCAATGGAGGAAGATCCCATAACAACGGCAATGCCTCCTCATCGCCAGTATAGGGTAAGAGAAAACATGGTATTGGCCTCCATACATGCACCACTAGCTCTTCCTGGCATAGGAACGATAAAATTTGAGGATACATACGTGATAAGAGCTGAAAGATCGGAAAAGCTAACCAAGTTCGAATATGAAATTACGAAATAGCCTAGACTCACATTTCCTAATCACTTATCCAGCTACGCTTATTACAGCTTAGATATAGATCAATGTGTGTTAGCTAGCTCAATCTGTCTTCGTACGCGCGCGCTTAACTATGACCTAATTCCCAAGAATTTACAAGCTCCCACAGTTCGCTGATCATCTCTGGAAGGTTCTCCTTTGTGGCACAGGCATATATGATGGCTGTTCTGTCAGCTTTTTCATCGTAAAAGGTGATGAAAAAGCCTTCTATCCACACTTCTTCATGAGGTTTCACGTCGCTTGGTGTTATCATGCCTCCGTACATGAGATACGCCTTATATCCTTTGAAATTTATCTCGGTAATGTTATGGACATCAATAACATATATATGGGTTTTTCACTCCATGAACTCCGTTCCAGAAGTTTTGATCCTATATCGCAAAGATGCTGTCTAAGGAGACATCTTTAACATCGTGCCATCCCTGAACCCAATACAGCCCTACCCAGACCCGATATCCGGGCTCTCCCCTATCAAACCTGGTTTTTGGATAATAGTAGTTGTTTATCCCCTTCTCCCCCATCCAGATCCAGACCAGATCCATTTTGGAGTGAAACTTCTCCCATCCCTCCCTCTCTGGGAATGCCTTCGTTATTCCCCACTCGTTACCCTTCACTACAATCCAGGAGCCACCTATCGCAACCAAGGATACTAAGGTGAGGGCTATAAGAGCTCTCCTCGATCTGCCCATCTTAGAGCATAGTTCACCAATAGAGGAGCATATGAAGATATCTAGGTACAGGAGAAGGGCTCCCCTGGTCATTAGATAAGACTTTATGTTTCCCCACGTGCCCGTTGCTATACAGTATACGACGGACCAACCTAACACGTAGATCAAGGATGAGATGAGGGATCCAAGCGTTGGATGACCTTTCTTCCTGATCCAGCCATAAACCATTGCTGTTACTCCAGGAATCCAGAAAGCAGCAATATAGGCCTGATAGTAAGGTATCAGAAGAATTCCTGAGATTATGCCGCTAAACAACGAGGGCAGGGGACCTAAAGTCGTGGAAACGCACATAGCCCCTAGAGAATCGTAGTAGCCAGGGATGTGTAAAGCATCTGAAGTTATTCTTGACCAATTCCCAGAAGAGAAAGAGGAATCAAGTGAACTAGCTGATAACTCACCCTTTTAAGGTAAGACAACCCCACTTTCGAGTTAGCGAGCCATCCACTCTTATTGTTTGATATTTAGGATAAATCTTTCCCTTTACATTAGGACCTTGTTAGAATTCGGATCTAATCATTTATTTCTCGATTATTCTCTTTCTTGAAAGCCATTTACGAAAGAATTTTTGCACTGAGTTGTTCACTTTTCAAGCTTAGAAAGTGAACCATCAGGATCCTCAGGGAAAAGATACCAGAGAAGCTGGAGGAAAGATTCTGCGTGGGAATAAGGCCTGAGAAGGTAAGGATAGGAAAGTCTCAAAGCCCAGAGAGCAAGAAGCTTAAGGGCTCGGTAGTCCTCAAAAGCTTTAGAGGAGGTTGGAGAGGTAGCGATCC
>QMVU01000239.1 GCA_003661265.1 Thermoproteota archaeon
GGGGCGCTCAAGGGGGATGGGAGGTAGTCCCTCCTGATGGCAACAGCTGGAACCCTCTCAACCCTGGGAGGAGCAGGCGGTTTAGGCACCTCCTCAAGCGGGATTTCCCCAACAAGAACCCTCCTAAGGACTTCCGTACCCTCCCCCGTCAGGGCAGAGACTACGAAGAGCTTCGCCCCCCTTCTTTCGGCCAGGGACCTCACGTCCTCCACCTTAACCTCAAGCTCGGGGAGGTCAGCCTTGTTCCCAACTAAGAGGTATTCCCACCCCAACAGAGGCATTGTCCCAACAGCCCAGGAAAGGCTCTCCTTTTTGGAAAGGTCAAGGACGACGACAGCCTTGCTTACCCTCCACTTAGACATGGCTGGAAGGAGGAACCTTATAGTCTCCTCGCTCCCGCTCAATTCCCTAACGTAGCGACCCTCACCAACAAAATAATCCCTATAGAACCTTGGTTCACTATAATCAACTTCAAGCTGGGGGAAGAGAGCCTTTATGAGCGAGCTCTTTCCAGAACCCTTCGAACCAAGGAAGGGAATGAATTCTCTTCTCTCCATACCTTACACCTAGGGACTTACCAGATGCTCAGCCCTCTTAGGGGCCCTTATGGACTTTATGGCGAGCCCCATAAGGCTGAGCCCACTTATCCTCTCGTACATCTTTCTAGAGACTTCCTCATCATAATGAGCAAGCAGGAGCCCGAGCCTTCTGGAGGCCTCCTCGTCGCACATCACCACCTTAACCCCCATCTCCATCATGAAGGATGAGCCATAAAGCATCTTGGCAATCCTCTTCCCGTAGCCGAACATGTCCTTTCCGAACTCCTTCCACCACCTCTCCTCGTACTCCTTCAATAACGAGGGGTCTTCCTCGTCCAAAGCCTTTTTGAGAACTTCAGCGGCTATAAAAGAGCCGTGTATGGCCCCGTATATCCCTTCTCCAGTTACTGGGTGGACGAAGCCAGCTGCATCTCCAACTAGGACTGCCCTTCCTTCGCTGCTGAAGGTCTTAGACCTTGGAACCTCACCGAAAGGTATTGTAGCTGCTCTATCGTGCTTTATATCGTCTGTTGGAATTACGCCCATCTCCTTAGCCTTCCTCAGGAAGGAGGAGAACCTTTTCTCGTGCTCCTTAAAGTTCTTAAGGTTCGTTCCTATCCCCAAGTTTAGGTGCTCCTTTTTAGGGAATATCCACGCGTAACCGGATGGCACCGGACCGAAGAAGAGGAATATGGGGACGATGCCCCACCTCTCCTTCCACCCTTCCATGAGGCTCCTCACATCGAACTTTACCTCAGTCCCCCAACAACCTCCAGTTCCCTTACTGCCCAGGGGCTGGATGCCAAGCTGCTCGCCGAGCTGGTCTCCAGAGCCTGTTGCCACGACGAGGTACCTGGCCGTGAACTCTTCTCCTTGCCTGGCCTTCGCGACTACTTTGTCGCCATCAATCCTTACTCCAACAACTTCCTTCCCCTCTATAAGCTTAGCTCCCTCAGATTCGGCTATTTCCATGAGCTTAGAGTCGAATACAGACCTTCTAACGAGACCTCCAAACTTCCTAAGTTCTTCAGAGAATTTGAGGATGAGCTCCCTCCCAGAGGGCGAGAAGACCACAACCCCTCCTATTCTAAGTTCGATGGTATCGCTTACCTCCTTTCCTATTTTCTCAACCATAAACCTCTCTGCTCCATAAGCTATTCCACCTCCGCAGAACTTATCCCTGCCCTTTCGCTCCTTCTCCAAGATTAGAACGTCCATTCCCAGTCTTGAGGCGAATATTGAGGTTGAGGAACCTGAGGGACCAGCACCAACCACTATTAAGTCTTGCACCGTCATGCCAGCTCAAGGTTGAAAGAGCAGGATTTCTATTCAACTTATCGGTTAAAATTTAGTTCAAAATTCCTGAGTCAAGAAAGAGAAGGGAAGAGGGATCCATTCCTTCCCTTTATTCGTGAAAGATGTTTTATTATTTTTCCTCTCCCCAGAGCAAACCACCATAGTCGCGCCCTCGAAGATTAAACCTTATAGAAAGTGAGAGCTCCTTACCTCGATAGCCTTGGAAGAGAGGATATTCGAGATGGTGAAGAGGTGGTATGCAGAGAACGCAGAGTACGAGTGGACCCGCCTGGAGCAAGATGCCTATCACATGCTCGAGTTCATAGTTACGATGCACTTCCTCGATAAGCACTTGCCCAAGAGGGGCCTCATCCTCGACGCCGGAGGCGGACCTGGGAGGTACACCATAGAACTCGCTAAGAGGGGATACGACCTTGTACTACTTGACATCTCCCCAGAACTCCTCAACATAGCTAGGAGGGAGATAAAGAGGGCTGTAGTTGAGGAGAATGTGAAGCAGATAATTGAGGGCTCGATAACAGACCTCTCCATGTTCGATGACGAGACGTTTGATGCCGTCCTCTGCTTGGGAGGACCATTAAACCACATACTTAGCGAGGAACTCAGGGAGAAGGCAGCTGAAGAACTTGTTAGGGTTGCAAAAAGGGGCGCTCCGATTTTCGTCTCGGTCATAAGCCGTCTGGGTCTGCTAAAGACTATCTTGGTCGAGTCTCCCGGCGAAGTTGTGGACTGTGAGCACCATCTGGAGGTTGGGGACTACATTCCGGGGCTCATACCGAGGAAGGAAGTTAAGGGATTTACAGCAGCTCATTGGTTCATGCCAGAAGAGCTTAGGGAGCTTTTCGAGGGAGTTGGAGTCGAGGTAATTGAAATTGCTGCTCTGGAGGGGCTTTCCTCTCATCATCGTGAGGAGACCAACAGGATATATGAGGACAAGGAGAGGTGGAGCGTTTGGGTTAAGGTAATTCTGAAGACTTGCGATCACCCCTCGATAATAGGTTGTAGCGAGCACTTTCTTCTAGTGGGGAGGAAACGGGAAAGGTAAAGTAAGTCGGGACGGCTGGCTCCTATCATGTTTTTACAGGAAGAGGTCGTCCGATCGGTGAGTTCTA